>JAYODZ010000012.1:0-10474 GCA_038106515.1 Rhodobiaceae bacterium | reverse complement strand
ATCGTATTGATACCCCTTAACATCTAAGGGATCCATGGATTCGAGCGCTTCAAGGCCGCCTTGCGGCATCGAGAACGGGTTGTGTGAGAAATCGATTTTCTTCAGTTTCTCGTCATATTCATACATCGGAAAGTCGACGATCCAACAAAAGGCAAATTGGTCGGCATCGATCAATTCTAGATCATGTCCGACTTTTATTCGCGCACGGCCAGCAAAATCAACAAAGTCCTTCGGCTTACCGGCGCAGAAAAAAACTGCATCGCCATCGGCGAGGCCGAGTTGCTGCTGGATCGCAGCCGTCCGCTCGGGGCCAATATTCTTTGCTAGTGGGCCAGCGCCTTCGCCGTCACGGAAGAAAATATACCCGAGGCCTGGCTGTCCCTCGCCTTGCGCCCACGCATTCATTCGGTCACAAAAAGCGCGATTGCCACCGGTTTTCGCAGGAATGGCCCAGACTTCGACCGCAGCATCTGCTTCGATCATATTGGCGAAAATCTTAAAGCCAGAGCCTCGGAAATGATCGGTAACATCTTCCATAGCAATCGGAATACGCAGATCGGGTTTATCCGATCCATATTTCCGCATGGCCTCATCAAATGGGATCCGCGGGAACACATCCGTCACCCGCTTGCCGTTAGAGAACTCCACAAAGACATCCCGCAATACCGGTTCAACCGCTTGAAAAATATCTTCCTGCGTCACGAAGCTCATCTCAATATCGAGCTGGTAGAACTCACCTGGCGAGCGATCGGCGCGGGCATCTTCGTCACGGAAACAGGGGGCAATTTGGAAATAGCGATCAAAGCCAGCAACCATGAGCAGCTGTTTGAATTGCTGCGGCGCTTGCGGCAGAGCATAAAATTTACCCGGATGCATGCGCGACGGCACCAGAAAATCGCGCGCGCCTTCGGGGCTTGAAGCGGTCAAAATCGGGGTTTGATATTCGTTAAAGCCAGCCTCCGTCATCCGCCGACGCAGCGAGGCGATAATTTTCGATCGCAAAATAATATTGGCATGCAAACTGTCGCGCCGCAGGTCTAGAAAGCGATATTTGAGACGAATATCCTCAGGGTAATCCGGCTCACCAAAAACCGGCAGCGGTAAATCTTGCGCTTCGGACAAAATCTCGAGTTTAGAGACGTAAACTTCGATCTCGCCAGTCAGCAGGTTCGGGTTCTTAGCGTCGCCATCGCGCGGTACAACCTTGCCTTCGATGCGAATTACGCTCTCGGCCCGGACCCGTTCGGCGATGGCAAAATCGGCGCTTTCAGGCTCCACCACCAACTGGGTCAACCCATAATGATCGCGCAGGTCGATAAACAGTAGTCCGCCGTGATCACGTTTGCGGTGAACCCAGCCCGACAAACGAACCTGACTGTCGACGTCCGAAATCCGCAAATCCCCACAGCGATGCGAGCGATATTCATGCATGACTAAACCTCATCATTTATGTCCGGAAAACACACCGCTTCAGCGCAAAAGTCAAGCAGTTCGGGGAATAATCGCTTAACAGGCGACAAGAGGAACTTGATCGGTTATAAGCCTGTCCCATGGAAGTGATTACTCAAACAACGGATCTGGCAGATTTCTGCGCAGAATTAGTGAAAAGCGACTTTATTACGGTCGATACGGAGTTCATTCGGGAGACGACCTACTGGCCGCAATTATGCCTGATTCAAGCCGCCAGTCCCGATCGTGCGGCCATGATCGACCCCTTGGCTGAAGGCATTGATCTTGAACCGTTTTTTGAGGTTTTGCGTGACCCAAATACGGTCAAAGTGATGCATGGATGTCGGCAAGATATAGAGATATTCTTCAATTTGGCGCAGATTATCCCGACACCACTGTTCGACACCCAAATTGCCGCCATGGCCTGTGGCTTTGGCGATGCGGTCGGCTACGAGACTTTAATCGCGAAGACTGTCGGCGCCAAAATCGACAAGGGATCGCGATTTACCGACTGGGGACGACGGCCATTGAGCGAGGCGCAATTAAAATACGCCCTCGCCGATGTCACGCATTTGCGCGACGCCTATAAAGTGTTGCGAGACCAGCTCAAAAGCAATGGCCGCACCCATTGGGTGAACGAGGAAATGGCCGTTCTTCTTGACCCCGAGACCTATCTTCAACGCCCTGAAAACGCCTGGAAACGGCTCAAAATGCAGGAGCGCCGGCCGCATGTCATTGGCGTATTGGTCGCTGTTGCGGCATGGCGCGAGACGCACGCCCGCGAACGCGACGTTCCCCGCAACCGAATTTTAAAAGACGATGCGATCCGCGAAATCGCTTTGCAGTCGCCGAGAGACTTACAGGCCCTATCGCGCTTGCGCGCGGTGCCGAAGGGGTTCGAAAAATCGCGTTTAGCCGAAAGCCTGATCGAAGCGGTCCATAGTGGATTAAATACCGATCCCAAAACCCTGCCCAAAATGCCGAGCGCGGTCGTCAATCGCGCCGGCATCGGCCCCTTGGTCGATCTTTTACGCGTGCTTCTCAAGCAACGCTGCGATGAATGCGATGTCGCGCCGAAGTTGATTGCCTCGGCCGCGGATCTCGATCGGATTGCCAGCGATAGCGCCCCCGACGTGGCGGCTATGCATGGCTGGCGGCACGAAATTTTTGGACAATATGCGGTAGATCTTAAAAACGGCAAACTGGCTCTGGCCAGCGAAGACGACAAAGTCGTACTCGTGCCGCGGCGCTAGGCTTCTGGCGGCAGGATGATGGGCTTGACGCCAATTGCGTCCGCGAGATGTTTTAATCGATTTTCGACAATCGGCGCGAAGAGCGCTGGCGGAAGCCGACGTAAATCGAGCGTGATATCAGAAGCGCCAAAACTCAATTGCGTCAGCGGCAACATGCCAGGCATCGACGCCGTTAGAGAATGTGCGAGGCGAAAACACAAGCCAAGGATCTTGCCTGCCCGTTCGGCCTCAGCAAAACGCGGTAGACCAGCCAATAAGGGCAAGGCATTATTTACCTCGTGGCGATGTGCCAAGGCATGCGCCATCAAAATGCGACCCTCATGCGAAATGCCGTTAAACGGCGCACGCAAGACTGATTGCGAGGCAATTTCGGCTCGTGAACGCGGATGTTGCGACCACGCAATATCAGAAACCAGACAAGCGGCTCGCCGAAAGCGATCTAACTCTTTGGCGCGGTCATGCCCTTTAAACAGACCCGCGGTCCAGTCATCGAGATCATATCCATATTTATGGGACTTGCTCATCCGCTCGGCCATTTCTTCACAGGCCAAAAGCAATGGATCCGTTTTGCGATAGCCGCTCGGCAGAAGCGTTTCCAGGAGAACCCCCTCGCGCACACCCGTTGCTGAGATAACAATTTTCTTGGCCCCCGTGGCCTCGATCAAGCTCAGCAGAATTTGCGCCGCAATTGGCAGAGATTGGCGACGGTTTTTCGAGGCCGCCTCGAGCGTTGCACTCGCTTTCTCACTTAACCCCGCGATCACCCGTAAAAACGCCCGCGTCTTACTAGAGTCCATTTCATATTGGTGCAGAACCGGCAGGCCGTAGGACTTTTGCGCCATGTGCACCGATGCCAAACTGCGCCATGTTCCGCCGACAGCGTATAACGCCTTACCCTTGGCGCGCGTGAGCCAGGCAATGTTTTTTAGCTCTTGCTTGATTTTTTTCTTCATTGCTGCACTGACATCAGACGTCTCACTGGCGAGAACCAAAACGCCTATATCGAGCGACGTCGCGCTTAAAATCTTCCCACCGCGAATGTGAGCTAATTCAAGGCTACCACCACCCAAATCGGCGACAATACCATCGGCATCCGGGATCGCCATCATGACACCGTGAGATGTCAGGTGTGCCTCCTCCATGCCCTCCAACACGCGGACAGGATTTCTGAAAATATCCGAAGCCTCAGCGACGAACGCGTCTTTATTTTGCGCGGCACGTACTGCGGCCGTCGCAAATACTGACAATTTTTCAATACCGAGCTGATCGGCAATGGCGCGAAAACGAATAAAGGTTTGGCGGGCAAGATCATAGGACGCTCCCTCGATGCGCCCCGTGGCGGCGACGGAGGTTCCCAAACGACAAAATGCTCGTTCATTATAAATCGGCAATGGCGTGCGCGCCGTCCCACTATACCCAACAAGGCGCACCGAGTTGGAACCAATATCGACCACGCCGACAGGCTCGTCAGGTCTGACAGGGCCCATTTTTTTCAGCAGAGCTGCTAAACGCGAGGTTTTATTTTTTGCCATTCGTCGATGATCAGCCGTTTGATTTGTGGGCGGCGGCGCCGCGTCCTGACAGGCTTGGATTGGTCATAAAGTAATTATGAGCATTGATCTCGACCTCGCCTTCCTTACGCATTGCACGAATATAATGGCCTTCTGGTTGCATCACCCAACTCAAACTATTATCGGCTAAATTCACGCGCATAATTTGATCCATAACCTGTGCATGCGTAGTTGGATTTAACAAAGGCACCAAGACTTCGACACGGCGATCCAAGTTTCGCGGCATCCAATCTGCAGAGGAAAGATACACTTTTGCCTCGGGTGAGGGCAAGCCATGACCATTGCCAAAACAGACAATGCGCGAATGCTCCAAAAACCTACCAATAATGCTTTTGACCCTTATATTCTCAGACAGCCCCTGAATCCCCGGCCGCAAGCAGCAAATACCGCGAATAACCAGCTCGACGGTAACGCCTGCATTGGACGCCTCATAAAGCGCATCGATAACATGTGGATCGACGAGCGAATTCATCTTCGCCCATATCATCGCTGGTCGACCGTTTTTTGCGTGCTCGATTTCCTCGGCTATGTGTTGCATCAGGCTACTTCGCAAATTAACCGGCGACATCGCCATACACTGCAAGTCTGTTGGCTCAGCGTAACCGGTAAAATAATTAAAAACCTGCCCCGCATCACGGGCAATATCGCGATTACAGGTAAACAGCGATAAATCGGTATAAATCCGCGCGGTCTGAGGGTGATAGTTCCCCGTCCCCATATGCACGAAAGTTTGTATCCCGCCCTGGTCGCGGCGCACCACAAGGCTCACCTTAGCATGGGTCTTTAACTCAATAAAACCGAACACGACCTGCACGCCAGCGCGTTCCATGGCGCGGGCCTGACGAATATTGGCGGCCTCATCAAAGCGCGCCTTAAGCTCGACCAGAGCCGTCACAGATTTCCCTGCTTCCGCCGCTTCTATCAGCGCCTCAACAATGGGGCTGTCCTCCGACGTTCTGTAGAGCGTCTGCTTGATAGCTATGACATTCGGGTCACGCGCGGCTTGGCGCACGAACTGCACGACAACATCGAAGCTCTCATAGGGGTGGTGAACAATAATATCCTTTTCGCTAATCGCAGCGAAACAGTCGCCTGCATGCTCACGAATGCGCTCCGGAAAGCGCGGATGATAAGGCTCAAATTTAAGATGTGCCGGGCCGAGATTTACGATTTGCGAGATTTGCGCCAAACCAACGAGACCATCGACAGTAATTACATGCTCGTGCGCGACTTCCATTTCCGCGACTACCAATTCGCGCAGATCCTCGGGCATGCTGCTTTCCATTTTGAGCCGAATAACAACCCCGCGCCGGCGCCGCTTCAAAGCCGTTTCAAACACTTGCACGAGGTCTTCCGCTTCTTCCTCGACCTCGATATCACTATCGCGTAACACGCGGAACGTGCCCTGCCCCAAAACCTCATAACCAGGGAAGGTGCGATCAACGAACAGTGAAATCAGGGTCTCTAATCGTAGAAAGAAATGGCGACCATCACTCAGCTCATCTGGCAGCCGAATAAATCGCTCGAGTTGTTGTGGAATTGGGAGCAAGGCATTCATCGCTTTTTTATCGCGCTTGCGGGACAATTGCAGGGCCAGAGCAAAACCCAGATTCGGAATAAAAGGGAATGGATGTGCTGGATCAATCGCCAGTGGCGTCAGAACTGGTAAAACATTATCGAGAAAATAATCTTCAAGCCAATCGGTCTGCGTTGCATTCAAGGCATCTGCCGCCAGCACGCAAACCCCCTCGCTTTCCATTTCCAGCAATAAATTTAGTAGAACTTTTTGTTGCGCCCGCATTAATTCATTGGCGCGCTCGGTCACAGCTAATAATTGCTCAGCCGGCGTTAAGCCATCTTGGCTTCGCGATTTGACGCCAGCGTTTTTTTGACCAATCAGACCAGCGACGCGAACCATGAAAAATTCTTCCAAATTTGTCGCCGAAATTGAGAGAAACCGAAGGCGTTCTAAAACAGGATAAGAGAGGTTATTCGCCTCCTCAAAGACGCGCTGATTAAAAGCCAGCCAAGACAGTTCGCGATTAATATAGCGCTCTGCGCGGGAGAATTTTTTGAATTCTTCCGCCGCCTCCTCGGAGAAGCGTGCATGTTTTTCTGGATGCGAAATATTATGCGTGACCATATTTAAAAAATTCCCGACCCAATGCGGCGCGCGCCATAAAAGATCGTCAGTATCGATAGTATGTAACAGTTTTATGACATTTTTGCCGACATTTCGGCAAGCACTTCCACGGCCAAGGCGCGGGTCAAAGGTCGCTTTTTCGCTAAACTAACCCGATCGAAGGTGTCGACAAACTCAGATACGGCGGCGCAGCTTCGCTCGATCCGATCGAGCACGAAGCTGGTGACATGTTCGGCAATGCTGAGTTGGCGGTCATTGAGTAACTTCATCATCAGGCCCTCGAGCAGAGTATCGTCGGGAGCTTGCAGGGCGACGGCAGGTAAGCCCAAAATGCGAGACACGAGATCGGGCAGCGCGATTGACAAACTGCGCGGCGGAACCGCGGCTGTCATGAGCACAGGTATTTGGTAGGCGCGGGCTTCATTGAAAATGTGAAACAGATGCGCTTCCTGGGCCCCCGACAAATTCTGCAAGTCATCAATAGCCAGGCCTGACAAACTGCGCAGGCGGTCGAGCGGAAGACAATCAATGCTTTCGCTCGTCGTAGCAACGGCGCCCATCGTACCCGTCCAGACATCCAGCAAATGCGTTTTCCCCGAAGCCTCGGGGCCATAAATCAAATGAATTTTATCGTCCCATTGCGCACAATCATCGACCAGCGCGACTGCCTCACGATTGCACGGTGCCACAAGAAAATCTGAGCGCCCTCGGGCGATACGATGCGGCAAAGGCAATGGGAGTTGGTGTGACATTTATCGGATAGAGACGAGACTATAGCTGTTAAAGCCTGGCACCAAACGTAAGCCGACTTGCTCGAGATTTGATTGCAGCTGGGCGATCGAGCCAACAAATTCGAGTTTTAAAAAGGCCGATCCAGTGCTGAGTTCAGTCAAGGTCACATTGCGGATCAAGCGGGTCTGGTTGAGCTGCGCCGAAATTCCGCGCCACTCTTCAAACGATTGATAAGAGGCCTCCGCTACGAGGCTTGTTTCGCTACGCGATAAAATAGCTGTCGCCTGCTTCCAATTTTCGGCCATCGATGCTTGTAACTCAGCAATCGCGCGCCGCCCCAGATCTTCCTTTTCGGCGCCCAAAAAACTCAAAACCTCAATGGCTACCTCGCCGTTTTGATAATTATACAGCGTCACCCCGAGCTGGCCATCGACATCAGCCAAAGCATGCACAACATAGACAGTCGCCGTCCCATAGCGGGTTTTCAAAAGATCAATCCGCAACCTATCGCCGCCCAGGATATCTTCAGCCGAAGCCTCGAGCGTATCGCTAATATCCCCCAACGGTAAAATTAGGGGCACGAGACTATTGGTCAGATCTTGCTCTTGCCAGAGGCTCCGCCACCAATTCTCTTGCCACAGCACTACCCCGTCGCGATCTTCCATAATCGGCAATAAGAGGACCGGCTGGGCTTGCACCTCGGAGAGCGGAATTTCGTGATCATAAACCAATTCACGGATGCGATCTGGTTTGAAAGACACCGACAGCGACGCACGATAACGACGCGGACTAGTCTTCTCGTCGGAAATCCGAAAGCCGGACAAAATACTATCGAGATCAAGGGTTTCAACCGCTGGGAGTTGGTCCCAATAGGACGCGGGTGTCAGCCGTTTAAAAACCGTCTCGAGCGCCTTTTTATGCCCCTCTGCCAAGGCCGTCTGGCGCGCTTCGGCCGAGGTGTCAGCCGTTGCATCGACCCGCACGCCATTAACGGCAAAAATATCCCCTGCCATAGCGACCTTGGCACCGAAGACAAACAGCACCGTCGCAAGTCTTAAAAAGCCTCTCATATCACTCCTTTAGCATAGCTTTGTCGGCGCTTAATAGATAAATATGGCGGGTTAATGACACGATACAGGCAACAAGCTATAGTCGCTCATCACGCGAATCGTCTAGGCCTAGCTTTATGAGTTCCTCAAAATCACCCCCCCCGACAACTTACGCCGATAGCGGCGTTGATATTGATGCTGGCAACGCCCTCGTTAAGGATATTGGGCCGCTGGCAAAGCGGACGTCCCGCACCGGCGCCGATGTCGCCTTAGGCGGCTTTGGCGGCCTTTTTGATCTAAAAGCCTGCGGCTTTAAAGACCCCGTGCTCGTTGCCTGTAATGACGGTGTCGGTACCAAGGTCAAGATCGCTATCGAGGCCGGCCTGCATAGCACTATCGGCATTGATCTCGTCGCCATGTGCGTCAACGACTTGGTGGTACAAGGCGCCGAGCCATTATTTTTCTTAGATTATTACGCCACGGGTAAGCTTGATCGCGAGACAGCGCGGCAAGTTATTGCTGGTATTTCAGACGGCTGTGTTGAGGCCGGATGCGCCTTAATCGGTGGCGAGACGGCTGAAATGCCTGGGCTTTACGCGCAGGATGATTATGACTTGGCGGGCTTCTCAGTCGGCGCTGTTGAGCGCGACGCGGTTTTGCCACGAGCCGATATTGCCGTCGGTGATGTTATTTTGGGGCTTGCGTCAAATGGCATCCACTCAAATGGCTATTCGCTGGTGCGCCGCCTGGTCAGTCAATCTGGCAAAGCTTGGGATGACGCGCCGCCCTTTGCCTCCGAACACACCAGCCTCGCCGCGGATTTGCTTCGCCCGACACGAATTTATGTAAAATCCGTCCTTAGCGCTTTGCGCGACGGGCTGGCGATTAAGGCTCTGGCGCATATCACGGGGGGCGGTCTAACAGAGAACATCCCGCGGGTTCTGCCCGACGGAAAAGCAGCGCGGATCAAACTTTCGTCCTGGCAACGCCCGGGCGTCTTTCAGTGGTTACAGCAAGAAAGCGGCATCAATGATGCCGAAATGTTAAAAACCTTTAATTGCGGCATCGGTATGGTGGTTGTCTGCAGTGCCGATGCGGCGGACGAGCTGCAAGCGCATCTCGAACAGTGCGGTGAGAGCGTGTCACGGCTCGGGCATATTACCGATGACGCCAGCCAGGAAGTCATTTATGACGCGTAATAGCGCCGTCGCGCCGCTTCGGGTCAGTATTCTGTTTTCTGGACGCGGCAGCAATATGCTGGCCTTGCTTGATCATATGATGCCGCGCGGCGAAGATTTCGCCATTGCATCTTTGATCTGCAATCGACCCAATGCTCGCGGTATAGAGGCGGCACAAGAGCGCGGGCTGGCCGTCAGCCTCATCGACCACAGTCTATACGAGACGAAAGCGGCGTTTGAAATGGCGATGCACGACCAGCTCGTCGCAGATAAAACCGAGCTTATTTGCTTAGCGGGCTTTATGCGTATTTTATCAGCTGATTTTGTTGGGCAATGGG
Source organism: Rhodobiaceae bacterium (assembly GCA_038106515.1). Taxonomy (GTDB): domain Bacteria; phylum Pseudomonadota; class Alphaproteobacteria; order RS24; family RS24; genus JAYODZ01. Next base: position 761 of record JAYODZ010000012.1, on the reverse strand, counting down.
ATCGACGGATCATCAATATTCACCCCTCCCTCCTACCGCTTTATAAAGGGTTGGATACGCACCGCCGCGCCCTTGAAGATGGCGCCAGCAAACACGGCTGTAGTGTTCACTATGTGGTTCCTGAAATGGACGCCGGGCCGGTGATAGCACAATCCGAAGTGCCGGTGCAGGCCGACGACACCGAAGACAGCCTCGCCGCCCGTGTCTTGGCCGTCGAGCACCCAACTTATTGCGCCGCTTTGGACCGCGTCGCCGCCGATCTGCGGCGCGATCGCATCGTATAAAAATAAGGCCGGACAAAGCCGGCCTTAAAATTATTTAAGCTCGTTACGTGCTTTAGCCAACCAGCTCATTGTCAGCGAAGAAAAACTTAATTTCTTCTGCAGCCGTCTCCGGCGCATCCGAGCCATGCACAGAATTAGCTTCGATGCTCTCAGCAAAATCTTTCCGGATCGTGCCTGCCGCCGCATCGGCTGGGTTGGTAGCGCCCATAACTTCCCGATTGCGCGCAATGGCGTTCTCGCCTTCCAGCACCTGAACCACAACTGGGCCAGAGGTCATAAAAGCAACCAAATCATTGAAGAAGGGGCGCTCCTTATGCACCGCATAAAAGCCTTCGGCTTGCGCTTGTGTCATGTGAATGCGCTTCGAAGCCACGATCCGCAGACCCGCTGTTTCAAACCGATCAATAATTTTACCGGTCAGGTTGCGCCGCGTTGCATCGGGCTTAATAATTGAAAAAGTACGTTCGATCGCCATGA
>JAYODZ010000147.1:0-3829 GCA_038106515.1 Rhodobiaceae bacterium | reverse complement strand
GCTCCAAGATGGGTCGTGCCGTACATTTCGGGCCACAAGCCGCCACTAATTGGCGCAGCCATACCCAAATTAATGCCGCACAGTGCGAGGTAGATATAGAGCGACATCTCATCGGCGAAACTACCGGGCATTGCTAAAACGGCAAAAGCGAGTATCAGCGGGATGGCGGCAAAAGGTTGCAAACGACGTGCTGTCACCGCATCAACGACACGGCCCGAAATCAGCGAAGATATTATTTTGCAACCGGCATAAAGCGAGAAGGCTTGCGCTAAGACCTGCAGCGACCAACCGCGCTCGGAAATTAACGCCGTGTGACTAAAAAACATGCCCGTCAGCAAAAATGCAGGTGCTATGTAAAGCGGCATCACGGCATAAAATCGGGGATCCCTCAAAACCGCCCTGCGCCCAGCGTGCTCGCGGCTGGCATTGTTCTCGAGCGGCCGCGGCTCGAAACGCGTCAACCAGGCAACCAGTGGCAAAGCGATCAGCAAAATAAAACCAGCAAACACGAGCCATGTCTCACGCCAACCCAGCCACACCATCAAGCCAATGGCGATCAGGGGCATGATACTCTCGCCAAACGGCAACCCCAACTGGCTGATCGAGACCGCAACCCCACGGTGGTTCACGTAGGATCGCGAGACCGCCGTCATGCCAATATGCGTACTCAACCCCTGACCAAAATGGCGTAGCAAAAACAGAGCGAGTAGCAAGGTCCAAATATGGTAGCTGAAAGCCATAGCGAGCGACGCCACCACCAAGCCCAAGACCGTCAGTACAACGAAAGAGCGTAACGGCCAGTCATCGATCAACTTGCCGGAGTAAAAAAACACCACGGCACTTAGTAATGTAACGGCACCATAAAGGCCGCCAAAGGCACTTTGCGACAGACCGAAACTGGCTCGAATTTCCTCATTATAAAGGGCGATGAAAAATGTCTGTCCAAAATTGCTCAAAGCAAAACATAAAAAACCAAACCCCAAAAAAGCCGATTGCTGACGAAGAAAAATCCAAACTGTCATGCGCGCCTCTACTGTGCGTGATCGAGATCGGCTGGCGCTTGCTTCAACCGCGCCAACGCCTCGAGCGCTGAAACATCTTGCAACTCGGTCTCGAGCCGCCCTTTCATCTCGGCTAGGTTAATGATATCGTCGCCAGGCATTTGCGCATCATCCCGTCTAAAATCGCAGTGAGGGCAATCATATCATGCTATCTGATATACGTGTTGTAGAAATGGCGACCTATGTTGCAGCACCTTCGGCTGGCGGCCTGCTCGCTGATTGGGGCGCCGACGTCATCAAAATCGAGCCACTCAGCGGCTGCCCGATGCGTAATTTCTATGCTTCGGCGTTAACAGATAATTATCCCGACAATCCGGTTTTTGATCTGAACAATCGTGGCAAAAAAGCCATCGCGATCAACACATCGAGCGAGCGCGGCCGCGCCCTGGTGCGACAACTCGCCCGTCAGGCAGATATATTCATCACCAATGTTCGCCCGAGCCAACTCGAGGAACAAAAGCTCGATTACGAGGCTTTGAAAACTGTTAACCCGAAACTGGTTTATTCCAGCGTGACCGGGTTTGGGCTTGAAGGGCCTGAAAAAGATAAGGCGGGCTTCGACTCGGTCGCTTTTTGGGCCAAATCGGGCCTCGCCTGGATCATGACCCCGATCGACACGGCGCCAAACCCGATCCGCATTGCCGTTGGCGATCACGTCACGGGGTTAGCGACAGTCAGCGGCATTTTGGCAGCTCTTCATCAAGCCCAACGCACTGGTCAAGGCAGCCTCGTTGAGAGCTCGTTAATTCGCTCCGCCGCCTATGTCATGGGAAGCGATTTCGGCACTTACTTGCGTTACCAGCGCGTCGCCCGGACGCGCCCGCGGCATGAAACCATTGTCCCGATGACTAATTTTTTTGCCACACAAGATGGTAATTGGATCTTTATCAATGCCCGCCCTGGCGAGCCCGATTGGCCAAATTTGGTCCGTGCCCTTGAGCTCTCCACCCTCGCCGAGGATGACCGCTTTAAAACGGCGCGCGATCGACGACAAAATTCAGAAGCTTTGATCGACATTCTTGACGCACAATTCAAAACGCGGGACTACGCCGCATGGAAGCCGCGCCTTGATGCCGAAGATATTATCTACGCCCCCGTGCAGGACTTTGATCAAGTGATTGAAGATCCGCAAATGCATGCCGCTGGTGTGTTTGTCGACCAACCCAAATCCGACGGTACCAGCTATCGAGCGCCGGCATCACCAATCCGCTTTCATGGGCATCAAGATGGGCCGCGTGGGCCAGGCCCTAAAATTGGCGAGCAAAGCGAAGCCGTGCTGGCAGATCTCGGCTTGTCGCAAGACGACATTACAACTTTAATAGATGATGGGATTATTGGGACGCAACAACGTTGAGGCGCCGCAAGCGGGCAAAACCTATCATTCCTAGGCCAAGAGATAAAAACGAGCTGATCACCGTACTGTCGATCAGTCCGAATGCGCCGCGCCCGAGCGGGAAGCAAAACAGATAGGTCAAGGGGATCATCACCAAACCATAAGAGAGCAGATGAATATACATTGGCGTACGGGCATCGCCGCGCGCCCGCATGGCTTGCGCCATTAGCGTCTGGCCGCCATCGACCAGCAGAAACAAGCTTAAATAGGCCAGCATTGCGCTACCAAGCGCTTGCACGGCACTGTCCGAGCTATAAAAGGCGACGATCCAATTTGCATTGAACGAGATCAGTAGTCCGATCACCCCCAAGACAACCATTTGCACGCCGAGCCCGAGCCAACCATTGTGTTGTGCTGCCTCATTATGCCCAGCGCCATGAGCATTACCAACGCGAACGCCGCTGGCAACGGAAATCCCCAAACCGAGCATAAAGCCCAGGGCAAAAACATTGATCGTAATCACTTGAGCCGCCAAAACGACGGTGCCAAGCACACCGGCAAAAAGTGCAAGCGCGTTAAACGCGACATGCTCAATACCCATGCCAATCGACGTCATATAGCCGATGCGTCGGGTTTTAGCACCCGCCCGCCAAGACCAACGCGGCAAGTCGCGCAAACCATAGCCTTCGGAACCAGGCATCCACCAGACATATAATAAAATTGCGACGAGTTGTGCCAACCGCACACAGAAAGTCGCCCAGACCGCGCCCTCAGCCCCCATCTCCGGAAAACCGAATGCGCCATAGATGAGGACGTAATTGGCTACAAGATTGACGATATTGGCGATCACAATAATCACCATACCCGGCCGCACGCGGCGTAGCCCCTCGAGAAACATGCTGGTGGTCAGATACAGTGTCAGCAGCGGGAAGGATAGGCCCGCAATGGTCGAAATGGAGCCGCCGGCTTGTGCCAATTCAGGCGATTGACCAAACAACAACAGCAGGGGCTCGCCAAAACTGCAGATCACCAGCCCCATGAAACCGAGACAAATCGCGTAAGGCACGGATTGCCACCAAATCGCGCCGCATTCTGTAAAGGCGCGGGCGCCATATTTTTGCGCCACAAGAACCGGAACTCCCATTAACAGACCAACTAAAACCAGCACCAAAATATTGCTGGTGACTAAGCCGATGCCGAAATAGGCCAAATGCTCAGCGGCATAGCGGCCAACCATAATGGTATCGACCACGCCAAGCGCCATCACACCCAGACGGTTGATCACAACTGGCCAAGCCAAATTCAACAAATCGAGGATATCCGCCCGCCAACGGGGTCCATGGCTCATGCCGCGCCAACTTTCCAAAAATTTTTCGTGGTGCGCCTGTCTACTCCGAAGCCGACACTAAGCCAATAGAGAAAATATCTTCGAGCG
>JAYODZ010000146.1:0-3882 GCA_038106515.1 Rhodobiaceae bacterium | reverse complement strand
GCGAGCGCTAAGAGAGCGTGCTTTGCATCCAGATCATCCACAGGCCGCGCAGGATAAAGATAGCCCCGACCGTCAGCATGACGCGTAATGTCCAGGCAAAGAAATTCTGATCTTCCATGCGGTCGAGGATTTTTTTACCCAGCGTCGTGCCGATCACTGAGGCGAGGATACAAAAGCCCAGTAAAGAAAGCGGCCCAGGGCTCGTCCCAATCAGTCCGCCGTAAAAGATAATTTTGCTGAGATGCCCAAAAGATTGGGCGACGGCTTTGGTGGCGACAACTTGATGCCGTGTCAGGGGAACACGTTGAAAGAATATATCCAGCAAAGGACCGCCGACGCCGGCCAGAAGATTGGTGACAACAACCACAAATCCAGCCGGGATTGACAGGCCGGGGCGTGTAATATCCAAGGCGAACCGTTTCGGTAGGCTCGTGGCTATAAAGGGCAGGGCGCCGAGCAGCAAAAACACAATGGCGCGGTCGGGCGTGTAACTCACCCAAATCAGTAAGGCCATCGCGGCCACCCCGCCAAGGGTAAAACCGATAAATAAACGCCATTGGATATCGCGCCGATTTAAATAGGCGCGATAGCCGTTTGAGGTCAGTTGGATAATGCCGTGTAGCACCATGGCCTGGCCGACCGGCAATAAAAGTACCAGCACGCCCATGAGAATCAGACCGCCGACCATACCGAGAATACTTGAGATAAAGGCCGTTGCTAGCGTTGCGAGTATGATTATCAATGCGACCATGGCAAGTCCTTGTGGTTGCGACTAGGATGGCAGACGCGCCGCCAATCGGTCAAAGATTTCATTGCGCGCGGTGAAGAAAAATGCGCCGCCACGCGAGGCAATATGCGAAATCCCCATCTGGTGCAAGCGGGCGGCGAGCCGCGTTGCATCTTTATTTTTCACCAAAAGCTTTTGCACGGGCGCGGCGTCGAACGGCTCTGCAACGCGCTCAATCGTAAAATCTTGCTCCAGTTGCCGCCAATCAAGGCCGATGCCGCTTGGCACGCTAAACTCCAGCTCGGTCATGGTCTGCGCCCGCATCCGGGCGCTGAGCCTGTGTAGTACGGATCGCGCCGCGGCACGCGCTTCGGGCGACCATGTCGCTGTTAGCGAGGCCGCCAAATTCGCCTCACTTTTTAAGATTGTGCCGTCATCAGGCACGCGCAGTTGATTGGCGGCGAGCGTGGCACCCGTCGAGGTAATATCGACAATTGCCTCGGCCGCACCTGAGCTGGGCGCCCCTTCAGTAGCACCAAAGCTGCGCACAATGGTGTAATCAGTAATGCCGTGACGGGCAAAGAAGTCTTGCGTGAGGTGAATATATTTTGTCGCCACCCGCAGGCGTTGGCCGTGGCGCTGACGAAAATCGCCTGCGACCTCGGCGAGATCACTCATATCGGTGACGTCGATCCAGAGATCGGGAATGGCGACGACGACGTCGGCATGGCCGAAACCTAGCGGAGCCAGTAACATTATTGCGCTCTCCATATCAGGGATTTCTTCTCGCAATAGATCCTCGCCTGTAACGCCGAAATGAACCGCGCCTTCTTTAAGTCGGGTAGCTATTTCGCTGGCCGACAGATAGCTAATTTCGATATTTGGGATCTCGCGAATATGGCCTTGATAGCCGCGCGCGCCGTCGCGGCGTAAGGGCATATCGGCCTCGGCAAAGAGACGGTTGACGTTTTCTTCCAAGCGGCCTTTTGACGGTACGGCAATGATCAAGGGCTGGCTCATAGCTTGGCTCCTGCTTCTGCCACGCGCTCGAGCGCAAGCGCTGCGCCAATTGCTGGCATCGGCGTGCTGGCGCCAAGGGCGGAGAGGAGTGCATCGTAGCGACCGCCCGAAGCAATGGTCTGGCGCGGACCGAGCGAAGGCACGACGATTTCAAAGACAAAGCCCGTATAATAGGCGAGCTTGCGCCCGCGATGAGCGGCGAAATTAACTGGCCGCGATCCAAATTTTTGTTGCAATGCCGTCATCCGTTTTTCGTATTGCATCAGCTGCGCCGTCAGCACATCGCCGATCACCAGGCCTTGGCGCTTGAGGGTCTGCTCGAGTGCCATGGCTGGGCAGGAGATTTTGCTTAAATTAAGGATTGTTTCGGCCAAATCTGCCGATAGCGGTGTTGCGAGCGCGGCGGTTTGCTTGTCCTCAAATCGCGCCAAAATCTCATCGCGATCACGACCAATAATCACCGCTGGTGCATCTGCCGGCAGACTGCGCGCTTGGCTCTCAGGCGTTTTTTGTAAAGCTAATAATGTGGTCTCGAGACTGCCGCCATGGGCATAGGCGCGGTTCAAACGCGCAACCTGCCGCGGGGTCAAGTCGAGATCGTTGAGGGCGGCCTCAAATAGCGCGAGATCATTCACAAAAACCTCGAATTCGGTCACCCCCAGATCGGCCAACAGATCAACGATCAGACCGAAGACCTCAATTTCCTCGTTCAGTGGCGCGCTACCGTTCAAAATTTCAAACCCAACTTGGGTGAATTCTTCTGGTTTGCCTGCCCCGCGCGGCTGGTAACGGAAGGCTGTGCCTTGGTAGCATAAACGCTGGCTCGGTGCTGCTCCTGCCGCTGCCTCGAGATAAGCCCGCGCCGTCGGAATGGTAAGATCAGGGCGCAAGCACAAGCTCTCGCCACGCGGGTCGGTGAAGCTAAACAGGCGGCGACGCATTTCCTCCCCCAAAAGATCGATAAAAGGATCGGCCGGCTGCAAAATCGGCGTTTCGCAAGCCGTGAAACCGGCCGCAATCAAGGTCGCCAGCTGAGCCTTTGCAGCACCTGTCGCAGATTGCCGGCGCCATTTTTCGTCCGGGTCAGGAAGCGCGACTCCGAACACATCCTGCGCCACGGCAAGCCCTCTTTGCTCGCATTGCCGCGCTAGGATGAGCGCTGCGCGGGCTGGAAAGCCATTTTTCCGGTAATTCGATATCGCTGAGGCGCCAACCCCGAGCAAGCTGGTTAGAGCTGCGGTTCCGCCTAAAGCATCTATGACTTCTGAACTCGTTTCTAGCATTATCGCCTCCGAATTCATCAAATACAAATTAAAAGGCGATTGATCAAGCGAAAAACAGTATAATTCACAAAAATTTTATATTTAAAACGTGAATATAAAACTTTAATTCAATTTATTTGAATTAAAATTCATAAAATTTGAAATTTAGGCCTTGTCGGCGATACGGGCTTGCAAACTCGCCACGAGATCAGCGCGGGAGACTTCAAATTGCGCGTGTTTGGCGCTCCGCCATTCGGCATTATCACTAATTTCGGTCGATTTTTCGGCGCCGAGCGCTAGGTCTTTAACGGTAATAAGGCCTTTGGCGCGCTCGTCTTCGCCTTCGATCACGGCAAACCGGGCACCGCGAGCATCGGCGTAGCGCAATTGCGGTTTCATGCCGCTATCCCCCATATACATTTCGGCTCGCAGACCCGCGCGCCGCATTTCTTGTACCATGGCGGCATAGTCGGCTTTATTATCCTTATCCATCACCAAGACCACAATCAGAGGTTGCTGATCGCCTTGTGGTGCTAATCCTTTTAGCATTAACGCGGCTGCTAAGCGGCTGACGCCGATAGAAATCCCTGTGGCTGGAATTTCAATGCCTTTAAAGCGCTTGACGAGATCGTCGTAGCGCCCGCCACCCCCGACCGAACCAAAGCGTGCAATTTCGCCGTTTTCATCGGTCGTCTCAAAGGTGAGTTCGATCTCAAACACGGGACCCGTGTAATAATCGAGCCCGCGCACGATGGAGGGGTCGAAGCAAATACTGGCTTCGTCGTATCCGAGATGATCAAACAGTGCATTCATCTCTTCAAGCTCGCTGACGCCAAAGGCGCCGACTTCACCGCTTATGGCGCGCAATCGCGC
>JAYODZ010000011.1:19341-26211 GCA_038106515.1 Rhodobiaceae bacterium | reverse complement strand
AGTCTAGGTTAAGCTTAATAGCGTCCCTTATTCGCGTGCTAGTTTTGCTTGTTTCCGCGCGGGAAGCAAATATTTAAAGGGCGTGGTTTTGGAGGAGTTAGACATGGCTAAAATAAGACCGATTATTCTCGGGGCGACCGGCTTGGTTGGCGGCGCTTTGACGCAAACCCTTGCCGCTGATCAAGGCTTTGCTCGTCCCATCACGTTAACCCGCAAACCCGCCTGGCAGGATATCAGTGATAATCATGTCATCGATTTTGAACAGCTTGCGGATGCGGCGGATTACTTTGTCGGCGATGTTTTATTTTCTTGTCTTGGGACGACGCGTCGCCGCGCTGGATCTTTAGCGGCGCAGCGCCGCGTTGATGTTGACTATCAATTACAGGCGGCGCAAATCGCTCAGGCGCAAGGGGTTAAGCATTATTGCTTGGTCTCATCGAGCGGTGCCGATGCCGCATCTAAAAATCCGTATTTGCAGATGAAGGGCGCCCTCGAAGAAGAGATTAAAAAACTCGGCTTTGAGCGCGTGACGATTTTACAGCCCTCGCTGTTGCTCGGCCCCCGAGACCATGTGCGGGTGGGCGAGAAGATCGGCAGTGTCATCTTGCCGCTTATCACACACCTGCCGCCGCTACGGGCCTATCGCCCGATCCCCGGTGAGACGGTTGCTCGGAAACTTGCGGCGCGAGCCGCTGCGACGGGCCACGCTATCGAGGTGCTGCGGCTTGACGAAATTTTCGAGTGAGCCTCAATCTTGCTTCAAGACTGTTGCTCCATACTGCGCGAAAAAACACCAATAACAATCACGCCGATGACGATTAGGGTGATGCCGAGAACACCAGCTGCATCGATTTTCTGATCGAATAGTAAGCGGCCGACTAGGGCGATGAGGATAATCCCGACGCCCGACCAAATAGCATAAATAAGACCGATCGGGACCATGCGCACGACGATCGAAAGCGACCAAAAGGCGATAGTGAAGCTTACCACCATAATAAGGATGGGGATGGGGCGGGTAAAACCATCAGACAATTTGAGATGCGTGGTTGCAATCACTTCTCCTAAAATTGCAATCGCAAGATAAAGCCACCACGGCATATTGCCCCTCCTGTTAAATTGGGTTTTGTTAGTCCTGATGGTAGGAACATTATCGGAGGCGTGATGTCAAATCCAATGATCTCTTTACCGCTCGCCTCAGAGGTGAAGCTTGTTGTGTATGTCCCAGAGACACATAAGGAGGCTGTTAAAGGGGCTTTGTTTGCCGCTGGTGCCGGCGGGCAGGGCGCCTATGACATGTGCGCTTTTGAAGTTTTAGGGGTGGGGCAGTTTCGCCCGCTAAGTGCGGCGAGCCCGCATATTGGGGAAGCCAACAGGCTGAGCCAAATTGCCGAGTACCGCGTTGAGATGCTGGTGCCGCTGGAGCGCCTGACGCAAGTCATCGCCGCCTTGCTCGCGGCGCATCCTTATGAAGAACCAGCTTTTGATATTTTGCTGCGACTTGACCCGGCTATTTCCAGTTAGAATTGCCGAAGGTCCGCAAGGTAAAGAGGAAATTAATCGAGCTCGATGGCTTGAGATTGCCGATCTGCGTATTGTCTTTGCTGTACTTAATCTCGAACAGGGTGCACTCATCGCCATATCGTAGCGCCAGCGATTGATTTACGGCATCGCCAGTGCGCAAATTCTCGCGGCGGCTACCGATAAGGCTCCAATGATCTGTAACGTTATACTCACCGAAATAGGAGACTTCTTCGAGGCGATCGCCGATTTGGCCGCGCTCGTAGAAGCTATAATGGGTCGACAGGCGCGCGCGCCCAAAAGCGAGCCCGATACGGCTTTGGTTGCGCAAGACAGTGCCACCAGCTTGGTCAAGACGTAGGTTCGATTGCAGATCGAGCGGGCCATAGTTAAATTTGGCTTGCGTGACGATATTGGACTCGTCATCGCCATATCCGGAAGATGCAGCGAGGCTATTATTATCGAGATTATAAGACTGACCGGCAAATAACTCGGCACGCATGCCATTGCTGTGGTCGAGTTCGTAGGCAAGCCCGTAATTAGCCCGACTGGTCTCGAGTCCAGGCGTATTAATACTGAACAGATAGGCGGTATCGAGGTCGTAGCTGGCACCACTGCGCAAGAATTGCGATCGGAAATCGCGATCATTGACGGCGCCGACGACCTGTATTTTTGGTGTTAGCCGCTGGGTGGTGGTCTCACCAAATTTAATCAACGGGTAGTCCACGCCAAGGGCAGTGACATTCGAGGCATAGGTTTCATCCTTGGTGAGCTGGCTGTAGCTATCGGAGGCTTTGGTTTTGTAGCTGAAGCCATCGATTTGTGTCTGGTTGGAGAAATTCCAGACAAAACCATTTTGGTCAGTGTGTTCCTTCTCCCAGCTTAAATTTGACCGCAGCTCGGTCAGGTCGGCGCCAAAATCGCGGATCGAGTGAACGATTTGGTTCGTCATGGATAGTTTGCCGCCCAATGGCTCAATGTCGAATTTATGGCGATGGGTGATCAGCGGCAGCGCCTTATGCACAGTGCTATAGGAATAGTTTTCTGTGACATACCGATAGGAATACATGTCGAGCGTAATATCACCGCGGTCGTAGCGGGTTTTGAGCTGGACATTGCTGGTGAGTGTGGTCTCGTCATTGATACGGTAGCGATCGAAAAACAGATCGTCGGTCGGCTCGAGAATGTCGAATTTCATCGACCAGGCGTCAAAAGCCAAATCGCCTTTGGCGATCACGCCACCGCGAAAGCTATTTTCGCCGTCAATGGTGGCCAATTCGTCGTCAGGCTCGTTGCCGATCAGGGTGACATCATAATGCCCGTTTGGTGTGAGGTGCCGCCAATCGATGGTGAGGATAACGCCCTCGTCGGTCGTAACTTTCGGCGTGATGGTGGCATCATAATTTGGCGCAATGTTCCAAAAATACGGCGCGACAATATTGGCGCCCAGCCGCCCATCTTGTCCGATCATCGGTGGTAAAAAGCCCGATTTCTTTTTCACCTCAGGAGTGGGGTGCTGGAAATAGGGGAGGTAGAAAACCGGTAGGCCATAAAGATCAAGAGTATTGTGCCAATAGGTGACGGTCTGGGCGGTATCGTCAATCGTCGTGTCGCGTGACGACATGCGCCACAGCGGCGCCTTATTGGGATCGGCGCAAGGCTTACATGATGTGTATTTCGCCTTTTTCAGCTTCATCTTAGTGCCGCCAATGCGTTCGCCAAAAGGCGCCGTTGCATGCGCCTCATCTGGCAGCTCGACGCGCAACGGCTCAAATGTTCCGTCTTGCATGCTATTTTTGAGACGCGCTTTTTCGCTATAAATGACAGTGCCGTCGGGCATAACGACCTTAATATTGCCGAGCGCATCAATAACATCGTCGGGCTGGTTCCATTGCACTTGATCTGCATCCATGACATTGCCCTGATAATGAATGGTCACATTGCCATTGGCGATCGCGATGTCGCCTGTTTGATCAAAACTCAAGCGGTCGGCTTCAATTTCGGCCTTCTCATCTGCCGCTACGGGCAAAGAAAGGAGCACAGGGCTTAAGACAATAGCGGAAATGACAAGCTTCAAGTTCATTGACGGCCACCTAATTATGTATGCGCGGGAGTGCACCCCCCCAGATCTGACGGTCAAACTAGCATTATTTCAGTGCGCGGTGTGTTTTTTTTGGCTTTGGCTTTAATTCCGTGGCAATCGTCGACGTGAAGCCCTTCTCGTTGTGTCTTAACTTGTTTTCGCCGCGAAATCGGCATAAGTCATAAATAAAATCTGTAGTTCTATGTTGTAATAATAGCCATTAGCCCAACATAGGCAGTAGAGACGGAGGGTCTAGTTTTGCAACAGGGTCAGGTTGTAGCCATAATTGGCATGGGCTATGTGGGGTTACCCTTGGCGCTCAATTTTGTGAATGCTGGTTACGAAGTGATCGGTATCGACACAGATGCGGAGAAAATAGAGACATTACGTGCCGGCCGGAGTTATATCCGGCATGTGCAAGCCGCTGCTGTTGCGGACTGCTTAGCGACGGGTCGATTTTCGGCAACGACAGATTTCGCGGCGATTAAGCAGGCGGCAGATATTTGTATTTGTGTTCCCACGCCGTTGAAAAACGATAACGAACCAGATATTGGCGCTGTGCTCGCGTCAGGGCGATCTATTGCGGAGCACCTACAACCAAATCACCTTGTTGTTTTGGAATCCAGCACTTATCCTGGAACCACGGATACAGATCTTTGTCAGGTCTTGGAAGGCTCAGGTCTGACCGCGAATAAGGATTTTTATCTCGCCTATTCGCCTGAGCGAGAAGATCCTGGCAACAAAGACTTTTCGACCCGTAAAATACCAAAACTGGTTGCCGCTGACGCGCCCGAGGCGCTTGAACGGGCGCTCGCTCTGTATCGGGGAGCGATCGAAGATATTGTGCCGATGAATAGTACGCGAGCGGCTGAGGCGGCAAAACTCACAGAGAATATTTTCCGCGCCATTAATATCGCGCTGGTCAATGAACTGAAAATTACCTTCGATAAAATGGGTATCAATATTTGGGAGGTGATCGACGCGGCGGCGACCAAGCCTTTTGGCTATATGCCATTTTACCCTGGTGCAGGCTGGGGCGGCCATTGCATTCCGGTTGATCCATTTTATCTGGCGTGGAAAGCGCGCGAATGCGGCGTCGAAACAAAATTCATTGATCTTGCCGGCGAAATTAACCGCAACATGCCGAATTATGTTCTGCAACGCTTAACGGACCATTTACAAGCTGATGGAAAAAGTTTGGATGGCTTGAGAGTTCTTATACTGGGAGTGGCATATAAGAAAAATATTGACGATGTCCGTGAGAGCCCAGCCTTGGTTTTGATGGATCAGCTGGCGTCAAAGGGTGTGGCCTTCGATTATCATGATCCAATGATCCCTAAAATTCCCGAAGTGCATGGTCACGAAACGTTACAGGGCATGGCATCGGTTTCTCTCGATGCGGCGTCTTTGGCTAATTATGACTGCGCTCTGATAGTGACGGATCACGATAATGTAGACTATAATCTTGTCGCCAAGCATGCGCCTCTGGTCGTCGATACGCGCAATGCCATGAAGCACATCGTTGACCGATATAATATCATTATGGCATAAAAACTGCGCGCAAAATCGACAAGAAAATTAGCAAGTTATCACCGTATTTAAGAGGTTCTATTGCTGTTAGGAGAAATGAGTTTGGGTAAGATCTTGGTAACAGGTGGCTGTGGATTTATCGGGAGTAATTTTATACGCCTGATGAGTGGAGTGGCTGGAACTGAGATTACCAACCTTGATAAGCTCACTTATGCGGGTAATCCCCGAAACTTGTCCGACGTGGGTGCCTCGGCAACTTATAGATTAATTCATGGTAGCATCGGCGATACGGCTCTCGTGCTTGACCTTTTACAAAATAACAACATCGTCGCCGTCGTGAATTTTGCCGCTGAAAGCCATGTCGACAGATCTATCCGGTCGCCCGAACCTTTTTTCGAAACCAATGTCACGGGTACGCTCCGTTTGTTAGAGGCGTGCCGTACGTATTGGGAGCAGTTAACCGGCAACCCGAAGCGTGATTTTAGATTTCTGCATGTTTCAACGGATGAGGTCTACGGCACGCTCGAAGCCGGCGCGCCGGCTTTTACCGAACAGACTCCCTATCAGCCAAATAGTCCTTATGCAGCATCGAAAGCTGCATCGGACCACATTGTGCGCGCTTACCATGAAACCTACGGTTTCCCGGTGGTAACGGTTAATTGTTCAAATAATTATGGGCCATTCCAATTTCCGGAGAAGCTCATACCTCTCATGATCCATAATGCGCTTGCTGGTAAAAACCTCCCTATTTACGGCGATGGGCAGCAAATTCGCGACTGGCTCTATGTGACAGACCATTGTGAAGCTATTCGTTTGGTCTTGCAGTCAGGTCGGATAGGGCAGAGTTATAATGTCGGCGGGCGCAATGAAGTTGCCAATATCGATGTAGTGCGCGCGATCTGTGACTTATTAGATGAACGTCGTCCGCGCCCACATGGGGGATATAAATCTCTAATTTCTTTCGTTGCTGACCGACCGGGGCATGATCGGCGCTATGCCATTAATTGCGACAAAATTTCAGCAGAGTTGGGTTGGGCGCCGCGGGAGAGCTTTGACACAGGCTTGGCCAAGACGGTGGATTGGTATCTTACCAATGCTACATGGGTTGAAGATGTGGTATCTGGTGATTATCAAAATTGGGTGAGAGAACATTATGGCTACTAACGATACAAAATGGCGTGGCATTATTCTCGCTGGCGGCGCTGGCAGCCGCTTGTCGCCAGCGACAGCGATTATGTCGAAACAGCTTCTCCCCGTTTACGACAAACCGATGATTTATTACCCACTGTCGACATTGATGTTGGCAGGTGCTCGAGAAATATTGATCATTTCAACACCTCAGCACCTACCTCTCTATCAACATTTGCTGGGTAATGGCAAAGATTGGGGGCTCAGCTTTTCTTATGCTGTTCAAGACAAGCCTGCCGGCTTAGCCCAAGCTCTCACCATTGGCGAAGATTTCTTAGATGGTCAAAATTGTATTCTGATTTTGGGGGATAATATTTTTCATGGATCGGGTTTGACCGACGCTATGCAGGCCGCTCGGAATAATACAGCGGGTGCCAGTATTTTTGCTTATCGGGTCGCCGATCCGCGGGCCTATGGCGTTGTCGAGTTTGATGAAAACTTCAAGGCCTTATCGATTGAGGAAAAGCCTACCGTTCCGCGCAGCAATTATGCGGTAACGGGGCTATATTTTTATGATCAGACGGCGAGCGATCGCGCGCGCGGGTTGGCGC
>JAYODZ010000011.1:6881-19309 GCA_038106515.1 Rhodobiaceae bacterium | reverse complement strand
AAACCGTACTTATATGGATGACGGGCAGTTACAGGTCCGCCTTATGGGACGAGGTACAGCGTGGCTTGATACGGGGACGCATGAAGATCTACTGGAAGCGGCGAATTATGTCCGGATGATAGAGCGCCGCCAAGGGCTACGGATCGCTTGCCCCGAGGAAATTGCCCTCCGCATGAAATATATTAGTGCTGAGCAATTTTTTGCTATCGTCGACCAAATGCCGGCATCGAGCTATTCGAGATATCTACGCAGTGTTTTGTGATTTTTGTTCGGCTCGTGTGGCTGGTTTTAATTGTCGCAAAATCGGTTTAAGAGACGAAATAAGCTGAGTTGCAATGGATAAGGGTCGTGAAGCAAGTATTAATTGATAATGGGCAGATCACGCTCGAGGAGGTTCCAGCGCCGACGCCGCAAGCTGGGATGGTTCTGGTGCGAGTGGGCGCTTCCTGTATTTCGCCAGGCACCGAGATGTCTGGGGTTAAATCTTCGGGCATGTCGCTTTACCGGCGCGCCTTGAAGCAACCCCATAATGTCCGCCGCGTTCTCAATATGGCTCGCGTTCAAGGGGTAAGATCAACTTATCACCAAGTTAAAGCTAAGCTCTCTGGAGGGGCTGCGACAGGCTATTCCGCTATGGGTGTTGTCGAAGCGATGGGCGAAGATGTCGTCGGTTTCCGGGTTGGCGATCGGGTGGCATGTGCTGGCGCAGGTTACGCCAATCATGCCGAAAAAATCTTAGTGCCTGTAAATTTAGTTGTCGCCGTGCCGCAGGCTGTTAGCGACAGTGACGCGGCCACTGTTACCCTCGGAGCGATCGCTTTGCAGGGTGTTCGTCGTGCTCAGCCCAACATGGGAGAGCGGGTTCTGGTTATTGGCCTTGGCTTGCTGGGGCAATTAACTTGTCGCTTGTTGGCCGCACAAGGGTGCCTCCCACTTGCCGTTGATATTGATCCCGCGCGTCTCGCGCAATGCGATGTCGGTGAAAAAATTGATAGTGGCTCGGATGACCTTGTCGATCGGGTGATGGCTCTGACGCAGGGTTTGGGTGCGGATAGTGTCATTATCACGGCAAGTGGTGGGTCAACGGGCCTTATTAATACAGCGATGCGGGCAACGCGCAAAAAGGGACGCATTGTTTTGGTTGGTGACGTACCGATTAATATCGATCGCGCGGAAATGTATGAAAAGGAACTCGACTTTTTGATTTCGACATCCTACGGACCCGGTCGCTATGATCAGAATTACGAGGAGAATGGTTTTGATTATCCGCCCGCTTATGTGCGGTGGACGGAAAACCGAAACATGCAAGCTTATCTCGAAATGATCGCACGCGGCTTGGTGTCTCTAAGCTCTGTTTTGAAAACGGAATTTCCGATCGATGAGGCTAAAGCCGCCTACGCGTCGATTGGGTCGAAAGCCACCTATGCCGTGTTGCGCTACGAAACGGAAGCGCCGTTAGCTGCTACGCGTACAGTTCTCACGTCGCGCGGCAAAGGCGCTGGACGTATTGGTATTGGATTGGTTGGCGCATCCGGATTTGCCCAAGGTGTGCATTTGCCAAACCTTGCGCGTCTTGAGCAAGACTTTGAGCTTAGGTCGATTGTTAGCCGTTCCGGCGCGAAGGCGCGAGCTGTCGCCAAGCAATATAATGCGCAAAGCTGCGGGACTGATTTTCAAGAGGTTCTATCCGACCCCGATATTGACGTTGTTTTGATCGCCACCCGACACGATCTACATGGCGAGATGGTGCTGGAGGCTCTGGCGGCAGGCAAACACGTGTTTGTTGAAAAACCCTTGACGCTTGACCCTCAGGACATTGATAAAATTGAAACTTTTTACGCCCAAAACCCAGATGGTCCGATGCTGTGCGTTGGTTATAACAGACGGTTTTCGCCGATCATGCAGAAATGCCGAGACTGGTTGGCAGGACGCTCGCACCCCGTCATTATTAATTATCAGATGAATGCTGGCTATTTACCCGCCGATCATTGGGTCTTCGCGCATGATGGCGGTGGACGAAATCTTGGTGAGGCTTGCCATATTTATGATCTGTTCAATTATTTTGTTGGTGCAAGCCCCTGTATCGATATTCAGGTTTCAGCGATCCAGCCTCAGGGCGGTAAATGGCAAGCGCAGGACAATTTTGTCGCTAGTCTGACCTATGCAGATGGCAGCATTTGTACCTTGACCTACACTTCGCTTGGACACGCCCGTTATCCGAAGGAAACGATGACGGTTTTTGCCGGTGACGCGGTTATCGATATGCGCGATTATACGTTCGCCCAAAGGCTCGGTGGTGGCCGCACGAGGTCTCATAAGAGCCTTCAAGATAAGGGGCATGTTGCTGAGCTGAAAGCTTTGGCAGACGCCGTTCGGAGTGGTGTTTGGCCTATCACATGGCAAGATCTTCGGCAGAGCAGCGAAATATCTTTTCGTGTCGAAGAAAAAATTAAGGGATTATAGGCGTCCATGTGCGGCATAGCCGGCCTTGTCAGCTTTGGCGGACGCCATCAGTGGCAAGCGGCGCATATCCAGCCCATGATCGATGCTATTGCGCATCGCGGACCCGATGGTGAAGGCATTTGGATTGCGCCCGATGCGCAAATCGCACTCGGGCATAGGCGGCTCTCTATCATTGATCTCAGCGACGAAGCGGCTCAACCCATGGCGCTACTCGATCAGTCGCTGGTCGTCGGCTTTAATGGTGAAATATATAATCATCTAGCTTTGCGTGCAGTGCTCGAGGCGGAGGGGCATGAATTCAAAACCTCGCATTCGGATACGGAAGTGCTCCTTCACGGCTTTCGTCAATGGGGCATGCAAGGTTTGTTGGAGCGATTGGAAGGCGATTATGGCTTCGCTATATGGGACGAAGAGGAAGGTGCCTTGTATTTGGCACGAGATCGTATCGGGGTTAAGCCGCTCTATTTCGCACCGACGGATGGCGGTCTTATATTTGGTTCGGAAATAAAAGCTATTTTGTCGGCTCATGTGGCGCCGCAGCGCGATATTGATCCGATCGCGATGCGCCATTATTTAACTTTTCTGACGACGCCGGCGCCGCTAACTATGTTCAAGGGTATTTTTAAGCTTCCCGCTGGGCATATGATGTGCATAGATCGCGCGGGTGGGATGCAAGCCAAGCCTTATTGGGAGGCGCGCCCTGGTTTAAGCGGGGTGTCGGCGCCGCACCTAATGCCACAAGAAGAGATTGTTGCAGAAACGCGGAGGCGGTTGCGCGAAGCGATAGAGAAACGCATGATTTCTGACGTTCCGATGGGTGTTTTTCTTTCGGGCGGGATCGACTCGTCAACCAATGTTGCTTTGATGTCTGAGTTTAGTTCGCATCCGGTCAACAGCTTCTCCGTCGGTTTCAAAGATTTCAAGCATCTTAATGAATTGCATTATGCGCGGCAGGTCGCTGATCATTTTGGAACAAAGCATCATGAGGTTTTAATTGATGCCGATGACATGCGGCGATATTTAGCGGATATGATCGTCTCACAAGAAGAGCCGATTGCTGATTGGGTCTGCGTACCACTTTACTTCGTTTCGAAATTGGCACGCGACACTGGCATGCATGTTGTGCAAGTGGGAGAAGGGGCCGATGAGCAGTTTTCGGGCTATGCCAGCTATATGGCTTATCTGAAAATATACCAAAAATATCTCGGTATTGTGAAAGCAATGCCGCCAGCGCTTCGTCACGGCTTGTATCATCTTGTGGCGCGTTTATTTGCATTAAGGCCAGCATTGCACCCGCAATTAGAGGTTCTCGGTCGCGCGTTACAAGACAGGGGGCTGTTTTGGAGTGGGGCGCATGCCTTTGGCGATATGATGCGTCGGCAAATTTTATCTCCTAGCGGCCCAACCAATGCCGACTATAGAGACGTCATAGCCATGGGCCTGATGGATGAAAGCCTGATTGGTGATGATAGTTTTGCCTATGTGTCGGCCCAAGACCGGGCTTTGTTAAAAAACCATCCCGATGCGGATGTGCTGACCCAGATGGTCTACAAAGAGTTTAAGTTACGCTTGCCTGAGCTGTTGCTGATGCGGGTGGATAAAATTACCATGTCCGTGTCGCTGGAAGCCCGCGTCCCATTTCTAGATCATCATTTGGTGGAATACACGATGGATTTTGCCCTGGGGCAAAAAGTTCCGGGAGGCGTGGCAAAGCATTTGCTCAAACAAGCCGTCAGGGGAATTATTCCGGACGCGATTATTGACCGGCCAAAAATGGGGTTTGGCGCGCCAATGAGCGATTGGCTCAAAGGTGAATTTGGCGTTCAGGCTGAAATTGAGATGTTAAAGTCATCCATGGTCAAACGAGGATTTTTCGATATGGATGCAATCAGACACATGTTTGCGCGGCACCGGCGCGGTGCGGCTGACCACAGCTTGCATCTGTGGACTTTGTATAATTTACATGTCTGGTATGATCATTGGATTGATCCAGATCGGGGAATGGTTTGATAAAGCTCGCCTATCGTGTGCCTCGGCTTTTGCTGCAGAAGGGGCCAGCTTATGTCTTGCGGCGCTCGGGCGAGGAGTTTGCCAAAGCCGCAGATCGCTGGACTGGGCCATGGCGACGGCGCGCGGCGCATGACCTCATCGATGACGCCGATATTACGCAGGTATGGATGACGTTGAAAAAGGCGACCTATTTATGTGCCGCCGACAAAACTATTTTCTCAGACGAAGACCAAGCGAGCGTTTTGATGCGTGCTGATCGTGCTCTCCAACGCGATATCGAAATACTTGGGTCAGGCCCTATTCGCATAAAAGAACCAATTGACTGGCATCGTGATTTTGTCGTCGGCAAAAAATGGCCGATCCGCTATCATCGCATGATTGACTATGTGAATGCTGGCCAAACTTCTGACGTGAAGCGCGTCTGGGAACTCTCGCGTTTGCAATGGGCCATGCCCCTGGGCCAAGCTTATTTTTTGACCCAGGATGATCGTTATGCGGATGATTTTGCCAAACTTATTCGACACTGGGGGGCTGCTAATCCGACGGGCTATGGCGTTAATTGGGCTTGTACGATGGAGCCTGCCATCCGCGTCGCCAATTTGGTGACATCATTTGCTTTATGCGCCGATGCACGGTCTTGGCAGGATCCATGTTTTCAACGTTTTTTTGTTAAATTAATTTACGATCATGCGGATTTTATCGCGCATCATTTAGAGCGCGGCGATATTAATGGCAATCATTACACAGCCAATGCCGCGGGCTTGATTTTTGCGGGTTTGTTTTTGCAACCTCTGCAACTCGATGATGGTTTTGTGGAGCTTGGCCGAGCTATTTTGAGTGAAGAGATAGGTTTGCAAATTCTCGAGGATGGTGTCGATTTTGAGGCGGCTCTATCCTATCACCGTTTGGTCTGGGAGTTGTTTTGTTATGCCGCCCTATTTTTGCAGCGCCGTGGCTATCCGCTCGAGCCTGATTATCGTAATCGCCTTATCGCTATGGCCCGATTTACCCTAGCTTATAGCATGCCAATAACGGGCCAGGCTCCTCTCATTGGTGATAATGACGATGGGCGCTTCTTAGCAATGGGGACGCAGGCGCTACACGATCATCGTTATCTGGTGACATTAACAGGGGTCGGTTTTTCTGAGCCAGATCTTTACCTCGCTTGTGGCGCGGGCGCTCAGGAGCTTAAGTGGATTTTGGGGTATAGTGATGCTGCGAGCTTTTCTGACCCGTCAATACCAAGCGCCCCCTATCCTCGGGTCGATGCTTTCCCGCATAGCGGTTTTTATATTCTACGACACCTAGAGAGTTATGTTTTTATCGATAGCGGCCCTGTTGGTTTAGCGGGGCGTGGTGGACATGGACATAGTGATTTATTGTCCTTTGATCTCGTGCTTTCGGGGCAAAGCCTGATCGCCGATAGCGGCTCTTACGTCTATACTTCTGATTTTGAAGCGCGCCATGCGTTTCGGGCGACGGCAGCGCACAATACGCCACAGGTTGATCGGGCCGAGATTTTCTCTCCTTATGGCCTCGCCGACTTATGGTCATTGGACGGCCGCGTGAATATTGAGCAACCAAACCACGGTGCGGATCAGTCGTCCGCGTGGTTTGAGTCTGGGCATGATGCTTATACAAAATTACCCGACCCAGTTCATATTACGCGAAATCTTAAATTAGCTGAGAATGCGACGATGTTTGAGGTGGTGGATTGTTTTGCGGCAGCTGGAGAACATTTTATTGAAAGCCGGTTTCATTTAGCCCCAACAGTCTCCGTGCATTCGATTGAGGATGGGCGCATTTATCTCAAGACTGAGGCCGTTGAGGTTGTCGCTACTTTCCCGCATGCCGATTGGGGGTTAGTTGTTGAAGATAGTTATATTTCGGAGGCCTATGGTGTTCGACGCGAAAGACCCTGTTTGGTGTTCTCGCGGCGCGGCAAGGTTTGTGACTTCAAGCTTACGCTCCGGGTCGTGTCATGCCGCTAAGAAGCCTGTCGATTACGCCGTTAACCGAGAGTGATTTGGCGAGTTTGCGCCAGCAAATTGGGTTTGAGAATTTAGACCTTCGAGAGGACATGCAATCGCTGAGGGGCATGGGCCTCATGGGCATGCTGCGTTATATTCGCGGTTGGACGGGCGACCATGTGGTTTTGGTTCAGCGCGATGATGCGGATGCAGGCCTCGTGTCAGCGATGGTCGTGGTCGCGCTTCTGTCCAGCGCCGGCAAAGTTTCGCAACTTAATTTAAAGGATAAAACGCAATGTCGGCTTTCCTGGCTTGCGCAAATCTATAATGCGACATCAATGCTCTTCGTCTCTACCCTTTATTTGATGATGACGCCGCTTTTCTATATGACCCTCAGGTTTCTTTTAAAGGTTCCGCGGCAATCGATACCAGAAAGCAAGCCCGAGGCTGTGCTTTTCCTGAAAACCAATTTGCTACCCGGGACACAAGCCGGCGGATCGATCGGGCATGTCGCAGGCGTTCTCAATGGACTAGGGCGTTATTTTAAGCGTCGAACACTACTCTCGGTAGATCGCGGGCCTCTTATCGAAGACGATGTTGTGTTTCACAAGGTTCGAGCCTTGGCGACAATGGCTTATCCGATGGAGCTAAATAATTTCCGTTTCAATCGTGCTGTTCTTGAGGCTGGTAAGGCGGTTTTGAAACAACATAAAATTCCGCATCTTATTTATCAAAGGCTGTCGCTGGGTAATTTTGCTGGGGCGTTGCTGTCGCGCTGGAGCAAGAGCTATTTTATTCTCGAATATAATGGATCAGAGGCGTGGATAGCGACCCATTGGGGGGGCGGTTTGCGGTTCTCACGGTTGGCGTTCTGGGCTGAGCATGTCAGCTTGCGTCATGCACATCAGGTCGTAACGGTCTCCGAGGTGTTGAAGCAGGAGCTTCTTACGAAGGGGGTCGACGAAGAACGTATCCTCGTCTATCCCAACTGTATCGATCCGGATAAATTTGATCCGATTAAGCGAATGTCCGATCGCAAAACATTACGCCGGCGTCTAGCTATTGGCCAGACGGATAAAGTCGTCTCGTTCATTGGTACATTTGGAGCTTGGCATGGCATATCCGAGATGACCGGAGCAATCCGAACTATCTGCCGCCAAGAAAAAGTTGGCGCGGC
This sequence comes from Rhodobiaceae bacterium, assembly GCA_038106515.1. Lineage (GTDB taxonomy): Bacteria > Pseudomonadota > Alphaproteobacteria > RS24 > RS24 > JAYODZ01. Next base: position 11,689 of record JAYODZ010000011.1, on the reverse strand, counting down.
CGTGAAGTTCTTAATGGTGGGCGATGGTGTGGCGTTGCGGGATTTGCGTTCGGAATTGAAGGCTGAGATTAGTCGAGGACAAGTGATTTTGACTGGGCTCGTGCCCCAAGCGGACGCGCCCACTTACCTGGCGGCTAGCGACATCTGCCTGTCACCGCAAAATGTTCCGGGCAACACGGCAGACCGCTTCATCGGCAGTCCGACCAAGATTTTCGAATATATGGCCATGGGCAAAGCGATTGTGGCGTCTGACTTAGATCAAATGGGAGAGGTTTTGCGCCCCGCCTATGTCGTTCGAGCTGGACAGGTAGAGGCTGAAAACGAATTGCAAGCTGGTCAAGCGCGGGCAATACTTGTTCCGCCAGGAGATTCGAAGGGTTTAAGTATTGCCATTTTGCGTTTGCTCGAAGACCAAGACCTGTCTGACATTTTGGGGCAGAATGCACGAGCGGCGGCTTTGGAAAGTTTTTGCTGGTCGCACCATGTCGATGCAATTATGGGCGATCTAGTCGCACATCATAAAACGAGGCAATTTTAAACGGATGGCCCAGGGGCTGCGATCACGAAGCGAGATGTTGGGGCTTTATTGGCGTACGGCTCGGTTCCTTCGGCCGCGACAGATATTTTTTCGTTTTTGGCGTCTCATAAGCTTGCGCTATCGGCCTGTATCTCTCAATCCTATACCCCAGTTTCGGGCACCGCGCGCCCTTTGGGGGGAGGGGCCACAGAGCCGCGCATGCTTGACGTCGCCAGATATGTTCGAAATTCATGGCTACCGTATCAATCTTCGGACTTCAAATTGGAGACCGCAGGGGCTCAGTGATTTGGCCTTATATAACGTGCACTATTTTTCGGATTTGAATTGTTCCGACGGAGTTGATGCTTCCCAGTGGGCGGCCAGTCTAATCGACGACTGGTGCGCTCATTTTACTGACCCGGAATTCCCAGCATGGGATCCCTATCCGCTTTCTGTGCGGTGCGTAAATTGGATGAAGTGGGCCCTGCGCGGGCATGCCATAAGCGAGGTCGCGCGGTGCACTCTGTATCGGCAAGGGCAATTTCTGGCGCGCAACTTAGAATGGCATCTCGATGGTAATCATCTTTTTGTAAATGCTAAAGCTTTGCTCTTTTTTGGCTTGTTCTTTGAGGGGAAAGAGGCCGAGGGATGGTTCAAAACAGGACTAAGGATATTGCAGCGCGAACTCGATCATCAGGTGCTTAGCGATGGCGGCCATTATGAGCGCAGTCCTGCCTATCATGCACTCCTTTTGATTGATTTGCTTGAGCTAAAAAATCTTGAGCTGGTTTATCAGTTGGCCCTTGATCTGCCGTTGGATCAAAAAATTCGAGAGATGAAGCTCTGGTTAGATGCGCTGACACACCCCGATGGCAGTCTTGCTCATTTTAATGACACTGTAGACGGTATGGTTTGCTCGCGTGACGAAATAGAAGCCTATTTGGGGAGGTTGAATATCGCCTTATCGCCCGAGAGTGGAGATCAACTTTTTAATGAAACCCAATTCGCGCGGGCCGAGCGGGGACCAGCGGTTCTTTTTGTCGATTATGGCGGCCCAGGCCCCGACCATATTCCAGGCCATGCGCATGCCGAAAGCCTATCATTTGAATTATCGCTCGGTGGCAAGCCGTTGATTAGGAATTGTGGGATTTCGACTTACCAACGGGGAGAGCAGCGCCTGATCGAGCGTGGTACGGCGGCTCATAATACATTATGTTACGCCAGCCAGAATTCTTCAGAAGTTTGGGCTAGTTTTCGAGTTGGCGCGCGCGCGCGTGGTTATCTGCATCAGGCCGATCTCGATCAAGGTGAGTTTTTACTGAATGTGTCCCATGATGGTTACTGCCGCTTTGAGCGCGCGGCGGAACACTTCAGGCAATTTATATTAGAACGAGGCCAACTCATTATTCTGGACGAAATGGGCGGCGGGCTGAAAAAACAGCTTTATTTTCATTTTGCACCAGATATTCACCTGAAAGTCGACGCGACGGGTAGAGCTATGGAGTGTCAGAGCAAGGGGCGCGCTATAGCATGGGTCAGTTGTGAGGGCGGGCAGATATCAGCTATTGATAGCTTTATCTGCTTGGGGTATGAAAAGACGATCTTCAGCTCTGCTGCGCGCGTAACCCTCGATAGCAATCAATGTTCGACCAAAATCTCTTGGGGCTAAATGCATATACTTGTTTTTACAGATAGTTTTTACCCAGAGCGCAATGCGCCTGCTGCCCGCTGTTACGATCACGCGCGTCGGTGGGTCAAAGCGGGGCATGAGGTTTCGGTCATAACAGGGGCGCCAAATGCGCCTCGTGGCGAAATTTTTCCCGGCTATCGTAATAAATTATTTCAGCGTGAAATGATTGAAGGCATTAATGTTGTTCGTGTATGGACATTTGTTACACCCAACGTGGGGTGGTTTTTGAGGTCACTGGACTATTTAAGCTATTTTCTTGCGGCTTTTATTGCTTCATTTTGCGTTCGCCGTGTTGATGTTATTTTGGGGACAACGCCGCATTTGCTAGCGCCTTTTGCGGCTATGGTGAGTGCTTTTTTTCGTCGTGTTCCTTGGGTCTTGGAGTTGCGGGACATCTGGCCAGCGTCTCTAGCGGCGGTTGGTTTTCAGAGATTTCGGCCGCTGATCAGTGTTTTACGGTTGCTAGAGCGGATGCTTTATAAGCATGCTGATCGCATTATCTACGTATCTCGGGGCTTTGAGGATTATCTGAAAAGTCAGAAGGTTCCTGCAAACAAACTCGTCTATATACCAAATGGTGCTGACCTCAATTTATTTGCTGGGCAGCGCGGGCCGCGGCGCGCGCTTAATGGAGGGAGCGTCATTGGGTATTTTGGCACCATTGGCCTATCGCATGGTCTCGACGTCGTGTTGCAAGCGGCTCGGAATATAAGTCTGCCAGCGAATACACGCTTTGTTTTATGTGGTGACGGCGCGGAACGCCAGTTAATAGAGGAACTGAAAGAAACACATAAAATATCTAATATTGATATTATTGACTCCGTACCCAGAAACGAGATGCCGGCGCTGATGGCGCGATGTGACGCGTTACTTGTGCATTTGCGACCGCACCCCGTTTTCGATATGGTCATTCCGTCAAAACTTTTCGACGCCGCGGCCATGGGCAAACCTGTTTTGGCTGGACTTTCAGGGGTCGCGGCTGATTTGGTTAAGGAAAATGATTTTGGCATAGTTTTTCGACAGGATGACGCGGCGGCACTGGTTGCCGCTTGTCGTCAACTGCTGGCAGATCCGAGTGAGATGCAACGCCTTGGACGAAATGGTAGAAATTTTGCCAAGAAGCATAGCCGTGATCGTTTAGCCGACGATATAATTTTGTGTTTTTTAGATATTTTTAGATCTGGACGTCCTTCTAGAAGCGCGTTATTTAAAACTGATATTGGCGAATAACTGGCGACAGAGCCGTCTTTCGGAGGGTGGAGACCTTTGGATTTAAAGGTAACTATTATTGGCTTGGGGTATATCGGGCTGCCGACCGCGGCTATAATTGCCCGATCGGGCTCTCAGGTCTACGGCGTTGATATTAATCAGCGTCTGATTGACGAAATTTCTTCAGCGACTGTGCGTTTCGAAGAAGATGGTTTAGGAGAGTTGATTAATCAGCAGATTCTTGACGGTCGATTAACCGCAGGAACGCAACCGCTGCCGTCAGACGTTTTCGTGATCTGTGTTCCAACTCCTTTTAAAGCTCAAAGCGGTACGGAAAAAATACCAGAGCCTGATCTGACTTATGTCCGGCAAGCGACAGAGGCTTTATTGCCTGTGCTACAGGCTGGCAACTTGGTGATTTTGGAGTCGACGTCGCCGGTCGGAACAACACGAATGGTCTCTGATATTGTGGCGTCAGCAGGCATTGATGGCGTGCTATTTGCCTATTGTCCGGAGCGAATATTGCCGGGCAATACAGTATATGAACTCGAGCATAATGACCGCATCATTGGTGGTTTAACGCATGATGCAACCGTCAAGGCGATGGTTTTTTATGGCAGCTTCGTTCGCGGCGGCTTGCTCGAAACGTCGGCTGAGGTCGCTGAAATGTGTAAATTGGCGGAGAATAGTTTCCGCGACGTGAATATTGCTTTTGCCAATGAATTATCGTTGCTAGCCGATGAGCATGGGCTGCCCGTATCTGAAGTGATCGAATTAGCTAATCGACATCCGCGGGTTAATATTCTTCAACCTGGCGTCGGCGTTGGCGGTCATTGTATCGCTGTTGATCCTTGGTTTCTTGTCGCGGCGTCACCGAAAACAGCTAAGCTCATTCGAACAGCACGGCAGGTGAATGACGACAAGCCTGATTGGGTTGTCAATTATATCACGGCCCAACAAAAAGCCGCGTCGATCGAGCTTGGGCGGCCAGCAAAAATTGCATGTTTGGGCCTGAGCTATAAGCCAGATATTGATGATTTTAGAGAATCGCCAGCGCTTAAAGTGACTCAACGTCTTATCGCGCAAAATATACCTGTTGTTGCGGTTGAACCCAATTCCAGTCATATTGACGGTATTGAGCTTGTTTCCCTCGAAGAAGCTTTTTCCTTAGCCGATTTATTTGTCGTGCTTGTTGGTCACAGACAATTTCGTGAGCCTTCGCGTCTGCAGGAGTTGCATAAGCGTTTATTCATCGATTTTGCAAATATTGATTGAGACGATCGGCAGAAGATATGAAACAATTACTCGGAACCTCGCAGGGTGTGGCAATGGCACGAATGCCACGGCCGGCAATCGAGCCAGGTTCCGTTCTTGTAAAAACAGCATTCTCAT
>JAYODZ010000011.1:0-6871 GCA_038106515.1 Rhodobiaceae bacterium | reverse complement strand
TTAGTCAGTGCCGGCACCGAACTAGCCTCTCTTCGTCCGCCAGCAGATGATCCAAATTTAAGCAAGATAGAGCGGATCGAAGAGATTTCAGATCGGGCGCGACACTACTTCCGCGCTTCGTTGCGCGACCCGAGAAAAGCAGCGCAAAGACTGAGTGCGATTGCTAAAAATCAAATCAGTGCCTTTATGCCTCAACCCACAGCGGCGGCTGGGAAATCTCATCAAGTCGGCGCATTGCAGTGGCATTCGGAGTCTGGGGCCGAATTCAATACGCTAGCGGATGACGCTGTGCAGTTGAAGTCGAACGGTGCGGCAAGCGCCTATCAGTTAGTGAGTGAGGACGTGGACGCTTCTGATTATGCCGTGGCCGAGATTAATATTTCGGGGCAATTGGCGCAGGGTAATGTTGGATTTGGCGTTCTAGATGTCGCGGCGCAAATTTGGATTGGTCAATTCGAGTTATCGGCAGGGCCAATTAACGAGCGTCTTATTGTCGATCTGCCAGATGGCACGCAACGTATTGCGCTGGTTTTTTATAATGATGGCGAAGGGCGTCATTTCGATCTTCAAATGGCGCCACCGCAACTCTTACTTCGGTCTAAGCCGCAAGATGGAATGCCGGCCAATGATATGACAACGCAAGGTTGGGGGCTCGGCTATTCCGCATCGGGCATCGTTGTCGCTGTCGGCGAAGGTGTTGACGGTTTTGAGATTGGTGACCGCGTGGCATGTGGTGGGGCAGGGCAAGCCAATCATGCGGAGTATATTGCCGTGCGCCAGAATTTAGTTGTGAAGATACCCGGGAACGTGCCCCTTGAAGTCGGCGCAATGACCACGGTGGGCAGCATTGCCATGCAAGGCGTCAGACGTGCTGCGCCGCAAATTGGCGAAGTCTTTTTAGTCCAAGGTCTTGGTTTGATTGGCATGTTGACTTGCCAGATTTTGAAGGCTGCTGGGGCGCATGTGATTGGTTTCGATTTAGATCCGGCGCGCGTTGAGAAAGCGCTGGGCTTTGGTGCCGTCAGCGCGACGACTGACGAGGCTGAACTCAAAGGCTTCATAGATGGTGCTACCTCCGGTCATGGCGTGGATGCAGCGGTGATCACAGCTTCTGGCAAGACAAACGCTATTATAAATCTCGCCATGAAATCGACCCGCCGAAAAGGACGGGTTGTTATTGTCGGTGACGTGGGACTAGCGCCTGAACGGGCCGATTTCTACAAAAAAGAAATTGATCTTCTCATGTCATCGTCTTACGGACCTGGTCGATATGATCCGCAGTATGAGAACGATGGCGCGGACTATCCTTATGCCTATGTGCGCTGGACGATGAACCGAAACATGGCATCCTTTCTTGATTTAGCTCATCGTGGACTGACCGACCCGCAACACGCTATCGAGAAAATAGCTGATTTTGACGAAGCGCCCCAGGCTTATAAAGACATGCTTGTTCAATCTGTATCGCCGCCACTTGGTCTCTTGCTACGATATGCGGATGTCACTGATACGGAAGACGCAGACAGTATTTCCTTGCGTGGCGCGCGCGCCTTGCCAAAAACGGGTATCAATTATGCTCTGGTTGGTGTTGGCGCTTTCGGGACAAGTATGATTGTGCCTGCACTCGAAAAATCTGCAGGCGCTTTCAATCTTGCCGCCGTCGTGTCGCGCGATGCCGTGCGCGGGGGTAATTATGCAAGGTCGATGCGTGTGGAAAAACTGGCGTCCTCACTTGATGCTGTTCTCGCCGATGATGCGCTGGATATGGTAGCGATTACGACGCGGCATAATGAGCATGCCGATGCCGTGGTCAAAGCGCTTAAGGCTGGTAAAATTGTCTATGTTGAAAAGCCGCTGGCCGTTACTTGGGATCAACTCGATGCGGTGAAAGCGGCGACTGAAGCACTTGACGTGCCGCGACTGATGATCGGGTTTAACCGTCGGTTTGCGCCAGCCATGGAGATTTTGGCTGAAAAGCTTAGCAAACGGAGCGCACCTCTCGTTATGACATACCGGATGAATGCCGGCTTTATTGATCCGACCCACTGGATACAAACGGCAGAGGGGGGTGGGCGAAATATTGGGGAAGCTTGCCACATTTATGATGTGTTTCGGTTTCTTGCTGGTGCGCCGGTTGTTGAGATTAATGCTTCGGCCGCTGCCGACGGGTCCGGTAAATATTTGTCGAATGACAATTTTGTCGCAACGTTAAAATATGCTGACGGCAGTGTCGCGACTTTGCTGTACACCGCCATGGGGCCGAAAACTGTGGCAAAAGAACGCCTTGAGGTTTTCTCAAGTGGAGATCTTTTTTGTCTCGATGACTACTGCCGTCTTTCAGAGCTTCGTGAGACGAAGGTCTTGTGGGATGGCAAAGTCGACAAGGGGCATGCCATCCAGATGCAACGCTTCGCTGATGCTTTACGGGATGCAGTCGATTTGCCAATTCAGCTTGATGATATTTTTGAGGTCTCAGCTACGGCCTTGCAAGTCGAGGATATGTTGCGGGGTCAGATTTAAAATGGCGGTTCGAGGTTTTTTCTGGTTTCCTGAGACAGCGTCTTTTGCAGTCTCTCCTCTTGATATTGATTTCACATCCTATACCGAACGTCACGCGATTATGCTCGATATATCGGCTATGACGGTACAGCCGCTTGCAGGGCGCATGCCAGGCCCAGATGACCTGCGCGAGGCATCACATATATTTATTGTTTTACCCAACGGATGGATTTCAAAAACCATCATAAAAACACTGCGACGTTTTAAAAATTCACATCAATGCTATTTGTATTGGCCCGATGAGGGTGCGTTGGAAAAAGTGGATGATTTGCACTTCAACAGTTTGCGTCGTTTGCAGGTTTTTCAAAGATGGAGAAGCAGGCTTAAACTAATTAAAAACATAGTAGTAGGGCTTTTAATTATACCGCTATTGCCGGTATGGGCTGCGCTCAGCGTTCTGGAGCTGATTTTTGCTGTACCCCGTCGGTACCTAGAACAATTGCTATCACGCCATGTTTTTAGATACAGAACTTTGGGGTATCGGCACTGGTTTCTAAAATTCAAATATTTAGTTAAGAGTGTTTGGGTGCCTTTTTCTATCCGGATTTTTTTGTTTCGTGCCCAGTTTCAACGCCGCAGAAAAAAAGCGAACCCCGGACGCAACGCTGTCGGACTGATCCGGGGGCATGGGGTTTATGTTCGAACAGATTTTTGGGCAAAAATAACATCGGGCGGGTCGTATGGGCACACCTGCCATCAGGCGGCCGCGCTCGCAAAAACGGTCGAAGATTTTACCGTGATCACTGCGTCGGAATTTTCTCTGCTAAATGAGCTGGGCGTCTCGTCTTTAGTCCTTGACCCGCAATGCGCGGAGTCGTCTGAAGTCACGATTTTGCGGGCGAACAAGTATTTTTATGAGGCGCTGGGCAAGCGGTTTACGGAGCAACCACCGGCTTTTATCTATGAACGCTTGGTTTTGGGTAATTATGCGGCCGCTCGCTTAGCTGAGGAGCGAGGTATTCCTTATCTGGTTGAGTATAATGGATCAGAAATCGTTATGAAACGGTCCTATGACACGAAAGGCTATGATCACGAGAAGCTTTTTGAAGATATTGAGCTGTATCAATTCCGATGTGCAGACGCCATCTATGTTGTCTCGGACGTCATTAGACAAGATCTTATCGCGCGCGGTATCTCGGGTGAAAAGATTTATGTGAATTGGAATGCTGTAAGCCCTGAGCATTATAAGCCGCTGCGATCGCGCAAAACGCTTCGTAAATCGTTAGGTTTTGATGACAGTCATTGTGTGGTCTGTTTTGTCGGTACCTATGGCGGCTGGCATGGAATAGCCGAATTATGCGCGGCCATCCCCCAAATTGCCAAGGGCAATAAAAAAATCCGTTTTTTGATGATCGGTGATGGTAATTTGAAACCGATGCTAAATCAGATGGTTGAAAACAGCGGCCTCGAGAGTGTCGTTGTCGATATGGGGCGTTTGCCACAAAACGAGACGGCAAGAATAATGGCTGCGGCTGATATATTTGTGGCGCCGCATGCGGGTCATATGAAAGGTTCGAAGTTTTTTGGCTCTCCTACAAAGCTATTCGAGTATCTGTCTATGGGTCGCGCGACAATTGCTTCGCGGCTGGAACAGATGGAAGAGATTATGATGCCGTCGGTCGACATCACAGATCTCTCAAAGGCCTCACAAATAGGCGACAATATCGGAGTGCTTATCGAGCCGGGCAGTGTAGACCAATTGGTTGAGGCGACACTCATTTTGAGTAAAAAGTCGAAGTGGATTGAAGCAATGGGCCAAAACGCGCGTAACCGTGTGTTGGCCGAGTATAGTTGGGATCGCCATGTGGAAAAGATATGGCAATTCTTAGACCGACAGCAGATTTCTGGAGGTCAATAAATGGTGAAATTACTCGCTACAGGGGATCGGTATAAGGATGAAGTGCAGCGGCAATGGAATAACGACCATTGCGGCGAACACTATGTCGAAAATGCGGACCATGGGTCGTTGGAGTGGTTCCAAAATGTTGAACTGTATCGTTATAGAACCTATGCTCCGTGGATGCCCGAGATGATGGAGTTCGCCAAGCACCCCGATCGGGACGTGCTGGAGATAGGTGCAGGACTTGGCACTGATCTCGCGCAGTTCGCACTATTCGGTGCGCGTACAACAGACCTCGATCTTTCCGGCGGCCATCTTGCTATGGCCAAAAAGAACTTCAAGCTTCGGGGTCTACAGGGCAAATTTGTACATGGGGACGGCGAGGGGCTTCCCTTTGACGATAATAGTTTTGACGTCGTGTATTCAAATGGTGTGATTCACCATACCCCGAATACGGCGCAAGTCGTTGAAGAAATTTTTCGCGTTCTTCGCCCTGGCGGACGGGCTATCATCATGGTCTATGCCGAATGGTCGCTTCATTATTGGCGCAATCTCGTGAACCAGATCGGTGTGCGCGAGGAGAGTTTTGATCGTATGTCGATCGGCGAAATTATGTCGTGCCATGTTGAAATTTCATCTGAGGGACAGCGGCCACTGGTTAAAGTTTATAGTGCCGAAAAACTCCGTAAAATGTTCGAAGCTTTTGAAAGTATTCGGATTTATAAACGCCAAATGGTGAAGGATGAGCTCCCGTGGAGTTTGCGTTGGTTGCCGCTCGATTTGGTGCAACGCCTGCTGGGGTGGAATCTTATCATAAAGTGCCAAAAGCCTGATGTTATCTAAAATCAAGACCTGGATTAGCCGTAAGCTCCGACGAAGAAAGCTGACCCCGCCCACAACCGTGCGCCCCGAGACATTTATCGGCGCGATCGCGCCGCTCGAATTTGCGCAATGGTTTAACGAGGCTAAAGCAAGGCCTTGGCACTTTTTCGAAGCTGCGGCAGCCGACGTGAGCGCTGTCGCCAAAACAGCTCCTGTCGCGGCGCAAAGTTGTTTGCACAGTGCTGATTTAGTCATGCAGCATAAGTTTGATTTGCTTGGTAGCGGACTGTATCAACCGATCGATCGGACGCGGATAGCGAGGACTTATGTACCAATAAATTGGGCCTATGACCCCGTTCGCGATGTCAGTTTTCCGAATTCGGTACCTTATAAAGAGTGGGATTTATTTGCCATGCGGCCTGGACAGGCCGATATTAAGTTTCCTTGGGAATTGGCGCGTTGCCAGCATTTTGTGGTGCTAGGGCAAGCCCATTGCATCACCGGTCAAAATAGCTATGCGCTGGAAGTAATCCATCAAATAGAAGATTTCATGAGTGCCAATCCGGTGGGCATAGGGGTGAATTGGACCTGCACCATGGATGTCGCTTTGCGCGCGGCCAATTGGGCGGCCGGGCTATCGCTTGTCAAGTCGTGTGCGGTGGTTACTGCGCCGCAATGGCAGTTCGTACTTGAGGCACTTTACGCACATGGCCGATTTATTTTTGATAATTTCGAAAATCATTATGAAGTGACGAGTAATCACTATCTCTCGAATATTGTTGGTCTACAGGCGCTCGCTTATGTCTTTTCGGGCCTTGCAGAGGCCGACGAGTGGTTGCGGTTTTGTGAGAAATCGATCCAAGACGAGATGAAGGTGCAAATTAATGACGACGGTTCTGATTTCGAATCGTCCGTGCCCTACCACCGACTGGTGTTAGAGTTGTTTCTTGGCGCCCATTGCATGGCCGCATTTATGGGGCGACCTTTTGATCGCGATTATGATCGTCGATTGGACAAAATGGCCTATTATTTGGCGGGCGTTTTGCGCCCCGACGGCTTGATGCCACAAATCGGCGATGCGGACGACGGGCGGCTTTATATTTGTGCTGATCATGCCAGTTGGCAGAGACAGGATCCGCGTCACATTTTGGCGGCATATAGTGCGGTCACGGGCCAAGCTATTGGGGCTGATTTTACTGAGAGCGATGCTTTTGCGTGGGAGGCCTTCTGGTGGACTGGCGACCCTCAAAAACAGGCCATCTCTTTAACACGCAAAATCCCAAGTGTTGATTTTTTTCCTCAAGCCGGCGTGTTCGTGGGGCGTACCGAAGTGGGCTATCTCGCGGTCACCAACGGGTGTGTTGGAACCGAGGGGTTTGGTAATCATAAACATAATGAGCAATTAGGGTTTGAATACCATTACGGGCGCACCCCGTTTTTTGTTGATGGCGGAAGCTATGTTTACACATCCGACTTCGCGGCACGTAACCAGTTTAGGTCTGTTAGAACGCATAACACGGTGTGCGTGAATGGTTTGGAGCAAAATCATTTTAATGAAGAGTGGTTGTTTCGCATGTTCCAAACGGGGAGCGAAAAGACCTTGTCATATGGCGTGAATGACGAGGTGATCCATTACCATGGTCAGTTTGAATG
>JAYODZ010000145.1:0-3917 GCA_038106515.1 Rhodobiaceae bacterium | reverse complement strand
CTACTCATGATCCCCCCTGCACACCATTTTGGTGTTTAAGGAATTATCAAATACAATCTGCCTGGCCGAGGCAAGTTCTATTTGGTTAAGCGGCGACCTCGAGCCAGCCGATATGGCCATCGGGGCGGCGGCGTACCAAGCAGGGTAGACTATGGCCGCGGCCATCATTTCTTTGAAACAAGACGTGATCGACCAAGCCTTCTTCGACCATTTCAACTGCCGCAGCCAGGGTCATCGAAGGTAAATCGCGAACCGGCTCAGCAATGATCGCCGACGCGGCTTCACCATTGACTGCCGCAACGGGTACTAGCGAGATACCGAGTTCCTCATCGTTTTTGCCATGGTGATTTTTGAGTTTACGCTTATAGCGGCGTAATTGTTTAGCGATTTTATCGATCGTCTGATCAAAGCTCGCATAAATGCTGTTATCATTGCTGGACGCTTGCAAATGCATGCCGCTATCGAGATGCACGGCGCAGTCGCTTTTAAAAGCGTGGCCTGATTTGGAGAAGGTCACATTCACATCGGCGTCACGCGCAAAATATTTTCCGATCGCTTCCAATAGCCGTGCTTCGACATGATCGCGCAGAGCTTCTCCCGTGTCGATATGGCGTCCAGTAATGTTAATTTGCATCAAACTTCTCCTTCTGTCTCTCGTTAAACCCGAGAACAGGCGGAAGCTTGTTTTGGCGCAGGCTCACGCCCATTTCGGCGTCACCGGCTAACCCGCTGCTAGCTAGCGCTAGACTGTCACGGGAAAACCCGTCCGACCCTTAAAGTGTGGCGCTAAGTTGAAGTTCTGTCCAGCGGATTCTGAAACCCGCTAAGGTGTTCCTAACTACTAAATCTTAAAATCGGCACCGAGGTAATATTTCCGTACCTGCTCATTGGCTAGAATATCTTGCGGATCACCATCAACCAGCACGCTTCCATCATGCATAATGACCGCACGGTCAACGATGCTAAGCGTTTCGCGCACATTGTGATCGGTGATCAAAACCCCAATGCCGCGGTCCTTGAGGCGCTTGATTAAGGCACGAATATCCTCAACCGCGATCGGGTCAATGCCCGCGAAAGGTTCGTCGAGCAACAAAATTTGTGGATCAGACGCTAGTGCACGGGCAATTTCGGCGCGGCGCCTTTCGCCGCCCGATAGCATGGCGCCCTTGACATCGCTCAAATGCGTAATATCAAACTCAGCCAGCAAATCATCAAGCCGCGCTTGCCGTTGGAACGGATCAGCTTCTGTAACCTCGAGAATGGCCATAATATTCTCAGCGACGCTTAAGGTTTTGAAAATCGAAGCTTCTTGGGGCAGATAGCCAATTCCGATCCGGGCGCGGCGGTACATTGGCAAATTGCTAACATCTTGACCATCGAGATAGATCTTGCCGCTATCATTCGGCACCAAGCCGGTGATCATATAAAAACTGGTGGTTTTACCGGCACCATTTGGTCCCAGCAGTCCAAGAATTTCACCACGGCGCAAACTCAAACTGACCCCGTTCACGACCTTCCGACCGCGATAGCTTTTGGTAAGCGCCTCGACGCGCAAGCCTTGGCGCGGGTCGTTCGCCTGATCTGTAAAAAGATCCAGAGTTTTATTTGCCACTTTAGTCATATTTTCCCAGCCACGCCCTTCACGACAGAGTTAGACCTCGGCGCCGCATTTGCCCCGAACTGTGCAAGATTATCATGAGTTAATCAATCAGTCTGATTTTTCTGCCCTGGCTTTAACACGCCTTTGGCGCGTTCGCTGGCATCGCCAAAGAGCTGGCTTTCACCTTTGCGCATATCAACCTCTAAGCGCTTTCCCGTTAACACCGCGGCCTGTCGACCGTTGTCACTTGGCGGCTGGGTCAAGGTCACTTGATCTCCCATAATCATGCGCTCAGTATCGGGGAAATATTCCCCCCATTGCCCGCGCGCGACACGACCATCGGCGGAGGTGGCAACGACATCGTCTTGAAAGCGGATACGATCGGTGTTGCGAAAATTGCCCGGCTCCCATGAGGCGATCATCTGCCGCGACACGACCGAGACCTCGCCTTGCACCATCCGCGGTGCGCCGGCAAATACGGCCCGCCCCCGATTTTCATCAATATCCAGTGTCTCTGAAGTCACCTCGACTGGCGCATCCGGGTTGGTGGCAAAAGGCTGTCTTGAAACCTGCTCGGCGGCAAAACCTGGCAGGGCGAAGAACAGCGTCACACTCAAACCGATTGGTAAGGACAGCTTCATGGCGTCGCGGCCTTCGGAGGGAGATGCAACTTAACGCGGCCAGAAAAATGATGTTGCCCGGCCTTGGCATCGGCGGAAAAGCGCTGCGCGACCAGCCATTGCCCGTCTGGCCCATCAATTCGCACACCGTCATTGGACTGCATTTTCGAAGCGTCGAGATCGACATTACTGTCGCCAGCGCGCATCTGCAATCCATCCGAGCGATCCATCGCCACCGGCTTATCGAGAGCGAGTTGGTTGCTGGCGCGATCGAGCTGCGCCGTTGGCGCCGTCACGTCCAAAATGAAGCGCGTCTGCTGGAGCTGCGCTGAGAAACGGGTAAGGTGAACGAGGCTCTCATTGGCCTCGTCGGCCTGCGCATAATCGGCCCGCACCCAATAGGGCGCATCGGCATCCGAGGTGCCCTCCACCAGCATATTTTTCATTTCCGTCGCAAGTTTCAAAAGCGGTGTCGACATTGGCCCGTCGACAAATTTGGTTCGATACGACGCGATCAACAGCAAAACTAAAGCCGCTGCCAGAAGCGGCAGGCCGATTTTTAACCGTCGCATGCGGCGGCCATAGCTAAGCCCTTTTTTGATGATGTTATCTTGCGGTTCGTTCATGCGCCCGGCCTGAGGTCTCGTGGTCGCTAATGGGCAAAAATATCGAGATCGGCAAAGCCAGTCATATCCATCGCCGCGCGGATCAGGACAAAATCGAAACACGCCTCGGCCATCGGGCGGCGCCCCTCGCGATCGAGCATCGCCTCAAGCCGATCCTTCAAGGCATGCAGGTGCAAAACATCGGAGGCCGCATAATTGAGCTGTGCGTCGCTAAGCTCGGCAGCACCCCAATCTGAGCTTTGCTGCAATTTCGACAGATCGACGCCTAATAATTCGCGGCACAAATCCTTGAGCCCATGGCGGTCGGTATAGGTGCGGGTGAGCTTCGACGCAATTTTTGTGCACCATAAAGGGGCGGCATGAACATTGAGGTAATGCGCGATGACCGCCAGATCAAAGCGGGCATAGTGAAAAATTTTGACAAGCCCTCGATCGCTCAACACTGCCTTGAGGTTCGGCGCGTCGTAATTCTGCCCATCAAACTGGACCAAATGTGCTGTACCATCGCCGGCCGAAATCTGCACCAAGCATAGCCGGTCGCGGGTCGGTTGCAGCCCCATGGTCTCCGTATCCACCGCAATCGACCCGGAAAAGGTCAAACCGGCTGGCAAATCATTTTTGTGCAAATGGATTGTCATAACTGCCTATCTCCATAACCCGCAAAAGCGCAGGCATTTGATTGTGTTGTAAAGGGGAATCGGCGCGGCATCAATGCACCGCCAATAAAATCCACGCCGCCGCCTCAGAGGTCCGGCTCAGCCGACAGGGTGATGCGGGCGGTATCGCCGTCTTCGAGATTCTGTTGTTTACGAATTTCGGCCTTAATCGGTAGGATATAGTTATCGTCCTCACCCATTGGAAAGATCGATGTGCGCCAACGCGAACTGCCGATCTCAACACCGACCTTAACGGCACCCCAGCCACGTCGCGGGCCAGCAACAAAGGTTTTTATATGCTGGGCAATATCGGCTGGCACGGTGACAAAATAAATCCGTGCCCGTCCCTGATAAATCCATAGCTCGGCGTCAAAGGTAAAGTCTAGCATCGCCCCTCCAGATCGCACGCTAGCAC
>JAYODZ010000010.1:10973-26852 GCA_038106515.1 Rhodobiaceae bacterium | reverse complement strand
GATACCACCAATGCGCTCGCCATCGCCCTGCGCGAAGTAGTTGCCATTGGCATCTTGGTGCAAGAAGTTACTTGCGTTCAAAACCCCACCATTGGCGATGTCGGTTGATGCCACGCCAGCAAAGGGTGCTATCGATTGGCTACGTTTACTATTGGTGTAGAAACCGTCGGTATAATCGGTAATGACCGCAACACGCATTGCGAGCTTATCGCCAAGTGGCAGGTTAACGGCGGCATTAAACTTTTCGATCGAACCATCATTGCTGTCATGGAAACCATAGGTGACTTCGAGGTCAGCAAAAGTTTCACCCAAAACAGGTTTTTTGGTCGTGATGTTGATCGCACCACCGGTTGTGTTCTTACCGAACAGCGTCCCTTGTGGGCCGCGGAACATCTCAATTTGTTCGACATCAAACATCGCGACGGCCTGTGATTGCACGTGGTTGAACGCGAAATCATCGACGGCTATGCCAACAGATGCGTCTTTGGTTACAAGAATCGAATCAAAACCTGTACCGCGCATACCACCCGCAATCGCTCTAACGCCAGTTTGCGACGTTAGGGTCACGTTTGGCGCCAGTTGACCAAGCGCAAACACGTCGTTGCGGAAAGTGTTTTTCATTTCTTTTTCGGTGATTGTCGACACTGAAAGCGCCAAGTCCTGCTGAGCAATGGCACGCTTGGTACCGGTTACGACGATTTCTTCAATCGCCAACCGGCCCTCTTCGGCCACCACTACATTTGAGCCCATGCTCAAACTTGTCGCCAGTAGCAAAGTAGAAGCAACACTCAATTTTGAGTGAGCTATTTTCCTGAAAAGGCTCATTTTTGTCCTCCTATACAAAAAACGATGCTGAGAGATTATCTGAAATGCCGCCGATTAAAAGAGTTTCCGCCCATCATTTTTGATAGGTATGGCACTAAATTCTATCGACTATTTTATTTTTGCAACTGTTGCTGATGGAGAGCCCGAAAATGCGCGCAATCACGGAAACACATAATCCAGGCGTCACTGGCGCTATGTTCGCCGACACCAATAAAATCGACTATGTATCGCTCGGCGAAGGCGTTCGCTTTAAGCTTTTGCGCTTTTGCAAGGTAACGGGTGATTGGGTGCTTTATGTCGAAATGCAGCCAGGCGTAAAATTTGGGCGCCACAAGCATATTTCACCGGCCGAATTTTTTGTACTGAAAGGCACCCTGACCTTTGAAGGCGGCTCGGCGCATGCCGGCGTCTACGCCTATGAAGAAATCGGTGAAATTCATGAGGAAGCCTGCGGCGAAGAAGTCACCGAATTCCTCTATTTCGGGCACGGGCCGGTCGCCTTTATCGATACGAATGACAATCTGCAGTTTATTGCCGACCTCGAGTTTTATAGCAAGGCCTGGGACGGCGACTTGCCCGCCAATATCATCGACGACGAAAAATCAGCCTCCAGCGCCGCTGAATAAGGCCGAAATGCCCGACGCCTTAATCGGCGCGGGCAAAAGTAATGTCCAGTCGCTCCAACTGCCGGCCAAAAAAGCTCGGCGTGTAACTATGCTCTTGCATCGGCGCCGCCAATTTAAACTCGCGCATCCGCGCGAGCAATATCGTGAAGGCCGAGATCAGCTCTTGCCGCGCCAATGGTGCTCCGACGCAATGATGCCGCCCTTGGCCGAAGGCGAGATGCTTGCCGGCATGTTTGCGGTTCAAATCGACATTTTCCGGCGAGCTGAAGATATGGCCGTCGCGATTGGCGGCGCCAAAGCGTAGGCTCAACAAATCCCCCGCTTTTAGGTGCACGCCGCCCAGCACCGTATCTTCGGTGACCAAGCGGAACATACCTTGGGCGGGCGATTCGAGGCGCAAAACTTCCTCAATAAAAATTGCTATTCGCGCCGGGTCCTGCCTCAAGGCCTCAGCTATCTCTGGAAAATTGCACAGCATCAGCATGCCCGAGCTAATTGCTGCCGTCGTGGTTTCATTGCCCGAGGCCAAAAGATCGATCGTTAAAATCGACAGCACCTCATCCATAGCAAGATACTTGCCGTCGCCATCACGGGCGGTCGCCACCAGCGACAGGAGATCATCGGTTGGCGCGCGGCGCCGCGCTTCGACTTTCTCGACAAAGAAATGCTGCATATCGACCACCAGACGGGCGCATTCGATCTCGCGCTCGCGCGACACCATCATGCTAAAGGGCTCGACAATCGCATCCGACCAATCTTTGAACAGCTCGAGATTATCGGCCTCAACGCCAATTTGCTCGGCAATAATAATCATCGGTAAGGGATGGGCAAAGGCACTGACAAAGTCGACCTCGCCTTGTGCGATAAATTCATCAATCAGCGCATGCGCCGTGGCGTCGATATATGGTGTGATGCCGCGCACGCGCTTGACGGTAAACATTTTGCTCAAAATATCGCGCACCCACGTATGGCGCGGCGGATCAGAGGTCGAGCACGATGCCTTCGGCAGCCAGCCTTTTTCACTATAGAGCGCGATCACCTCTTCCGGCACACCCTCGGGCCGCAACGCCATTGGCGACACGCCGCTGGCGAATAGGTCGGGTTGCTTGATAACGTCCTGACACAGGTCGAAAGAGGTCACAAGATGAAACCCCGTATCCGGCATTTTATAGACCGGCGCCTCAGATCTGAGGCGCCGATATAAATCATATGGGCATTTTTGCACCTCTGGGTGCATCAAGCTCGGTATAGAGGTTAGATCGGAAGTTTCTTTTGTCATTATTAGCTCCGCTCTGTTTTCGCTTTTCCTTTATCGCGTCGCAATCACTCTTGCTTGGCGGTTTCGGGCAAGGCAAAGGCCATAATATGATCTCCGGGCGGCGTTCCCAAAGCAGGTGAACCGCCCGCCGCAATAACAATAAATTGCCGGCCCGAGCGTGGCCCCCTATAGCTCATGGGTGAAGCATGCGCCGCCGTGGGCAAACGCACCTTCCACAATTCTTCGCCATTCGCCGTGCTGAAAGCTCGTAAATAATAATCCGTCGTGGCGCCAATAAAGACAAGCCCCGAAGCCGTGACAATCGGGCCACCCGAATTTGGCACACCTTTAATATACCAAAACGGCCATGGCGCCAGATCGCGGGTGGTGCCAAGCGGTACTTGCCAATCGATCTGCCCAGACGCGACGTCGATCGATGCGAGCGTGCCCCATGGCGGCGGCGAGCACGGCACACCTAAAGGTGAATTAAAGCTCAACCAACGATGGTCGCAATAGGGCGTCCCAGCCGATGGCTCAATATTCGACATTTTGCTGTCGCTCCGCGACGCGCGGCGATCTTTTTCCGCCTGGCCGCATTGCTCGCGCGGGATCATTTTAACAATGCTCGCTACATGCAACGTGTTGACGATCAATTTACCGCGCACAGGGTCGACGGCGGGACCACCCCAGTTTTGTCCGCCAAAAGCACCCGGATAATGGATTGAGCCTTCCTCAGATGGTGGCGTAAACAGTCCCTCATTGCGATATTCCCGCAACTGTCTTTGACACATATAACGATCAACCGGCGTCAAGCCCCAGACCTCATCTTCAGTCAGATGATCATCGGTCAGCGATGGCGGCAGTGTTGGAAAGGGTTGGGTTGCAGCGGTGAAATCACCCGCAACCGCGCCTTGCGGCACGGGGCGTTCTTCAACGGGGAAAACAGGCTCCCCCGTCTCGCGATCGAGAATAAAAATATACCCCATTTTGGTTGACTGCGCCAAAGCTTTGACGACGCGACCGTCGCGCTCGACATCGATTAGCATCGGTTGCGACGGTGTATCATAATCCCAAATATCGTGGTGCACCATTTGGAAGTGCCAGCGCACCTTACCCGTCTTCATCTCCAGGGCGACGACCGACGCCGAATAGTAATCTGACCCATCGCGATGGCCGCCATAATAATCCGGCGAGGTGTTCCCCGTCGGCACATAGACCAAGCCCAATTCAGGATCGGCCGAGATAAAGCTCCAGACATTGGTCGTCCCGCGTTGATATTGCTCTTTGGTCTCAGGGTTCAGGGCGGGTTTTGTGCCTGGCGGCAAAGCCTCCCACGCCCACAGCATTGTGCCGTTGCGCATATCATAAGCGCGCACAACGCCGCTCGGCACGTCGACACTAATATTGTCGAGCACGGCAGCACCCGATACCAGCAAATCGCCGACAATAACAGGTGGAGACGAGATCATATATTCAAATGGCAGGTGATCGCCCAAACCGTCGCTGAGGTCGAGATGGCCGCCCTTGCCAAAATTCGCGCAAGGGACGCCCGTTGCCGCGTCGAGAGAAAAAATCCGCGCATCTACGGTCGGGGCGATAACTTGCTTATGGCACGCCTGTCCTTCGGGTATCGAACTGCTGACATAGCTGCTAACACCACGGCACCGCGGAAAGGGGTGATCCGACAGTTTAATCTCCGGATCGAACACCCAAATTTCTTCACCCGTCTCAGGATCGATGGCAAAGACGCGATTATAGGGCGTGCAGTAGTAAACACGGTCGTCAAACATAATCGGTGTAACTTGCAGGCCAGATTGTATCCGCCCGCCATCGGGATCGATACCATGCCTAAAATTTCCGCCTTCGTTAAAATCGCCCGACCGATGTTCCCACGCAAGCTCCAAATCATTCACATTCTCTGGTGTAATATCAGTCAAGTCCGAGTAATGCCCGCCGGCAATGCTTGAGGCGACGTGCGGCCACTCGGCCTGCGCTGGCGCTTGTGCGAGGCCAAAAATAATAAAAGCGCCAAAAATAAATGCCGCCCAAATTTTACGATCCATAAATGACATGTTGAAGCCCCCCCATGGCTAGACGATTTCATGGCACTCTACTCACAGACCGCCACGAACTTGATCTCTGACCGACGATAGTCGAGACTAGGTTAAAATAAAACAACTATCACATTTATAAGGATCGGATGACTTGACGGATCTCCCCCGACCGCGCCTAATTGGCGCTCGAAATCAAGACATATCGCTAGGAGGAGTTCACCATGACCCATACCTTCATTGCCCGCATGAAAGTTTTTCCTGACAAAGAGGCGCAATTCATCGACGTCTGCGAACGCATGGAAGCCGCCGTTGCAGCCCACGAACCAAACACGTTGATCTATAAATTTTATCGCCTGCGCGACGCCAACAGCTTCGCGGTGATTGAAAGCTTTAAATCCGAAGCCGACGACGAAGCGCATCAGAAATCGGCGCATTTCCTCGAGATTGTCCCAGCGATGCTAGAATGCATTGACGGCGGCTATACGCGCGAATATTTGGACCCTTTGAAGTAAACAAAACCGCGAGATAGCACACCCATGACCCAAGAAATTCTGACGCTTAGCGGCTTGCTCACAACGGCAGCGACGCAAGCACCCCAGTCGGACGCTATTGTATTTCCCGATAGCCGAATAGATTATGCTGGTCTTTATGCCAATGCCCGCCAATGGGGCAAAGCGTTAACGGCCCTCGGTGTTCAACCTGGCGACAATATCGCGATTTTAATGACGACCCAGCCCGAATTCGTCGATGTGATGTTCGGCGCCGCCTTGATCGGCGCTTGCACCGTGCCGATCAACGCCCGTTACGCGCCTGAGGAGCTGGTTTACCTTATCGAAAACGGCGACATTGTCACCTTGGTCACGACCGATAAGGTCGCCGACGCGGTAGATTTTGTAGCCCGGCTTAATACCGCTTTTCCCGACCTCGCAAGCTCGAGCGACGCGCGGCATTTGGAGGTCGCTGCCGCCCCAAAATTAGCCAATATCGTGATTACGGGTTCTACCGAGCCCGCTGGTTTTATCAATGCTGGCAAGGTCCCAGAACTCGCCAGTGACGTCGACGACGCGGCGCTTGACGCGCTAATTGCGCAAGTCAAACCCTCTGATCTAGCCCTCATTCTCTATACCTCAGGCACAACATCGAAGCCAAAAGGCTGCATGATCAAACATGAAGCCATTGTCTCCAACAGCCGTGCCTTAGGGCGTGGCCGTTATCAAATGACGGCGAGCGACCGGTTCTGGTCACCGCTACCGATTTTCCATATTGCCGGCATCTTGCCCTTGGTCGCCGTGATGGATGTTTTGGGAGCTTATCTCACCATTCCGCATTTTGATGCTGGCATCGCGCTGGCGATGCTCGAGACCGAAGGCGCAACGCTCACCTATCCGAGCTTCGTCACCATTATGCAAGATTTGATCAACCATCCGAATTTCAGCAAAACCGACTTGTCGAAAGTACGCTTGATGAATTCTAATTTGGGGGTTCAGCCAGCGGCGATTAAAGAAAAAATTATGGCCGCTATGCCGCACACCATTCAGGTCGGCACTTTCGGCATGACCGAAGCCAGCGGTACCGTGTGCACCAGCCGCATTGATGACCCAGAAGCGACACGCGTGTCGCGCCTCGGCGTGCCTCTGGAGGGCTGGGAGCTAAGAATTGTTAATATCGAAACCGGCGCCGCATGCGGCACTGATGAACAGGGTGAAATTTTGATCCGTGGCCGTGGCATGCTGAGCGGCTATTACCGTGACCCCGTAAAAACCGCCGAAGCGATTGATACCGAGGGGTGGTTTCACACCGGCGATATCGGCTCGCTCGATGCCGATGGGCAAATCATGTTCCATGGCCGCACCAAAGATATGCTGAAAGTCGGCGGTGAAAATGTCGCCGCGGCAGAAATCGAGGGCGTTCTGAACACCCACCCTGCGGTTGAGCTGGCGCAAGTCGTGGGGCTTCCTGATGATCGTTATGAGGAAGTGCCTGCCGCCTTCATCAAGCTATCGGCCGGAGCGTCGCTGGATGAGGCGGAAGCCATCGCGCATTGCCAAGGCAAGTTGGCGCGTTTCAAAATCCCGCGCGTCGTTCGCTTTGTCGAGGACTGGCCGATGTCGACCAGTAAAATTCAGAAATTTAAATTACGCGATATGCTGGTGGAAGAACTTAAATCCAGCAAGGCCAGCTAACAGGAGGATCCGATGATCGCATTTCTCGCCAAATTGGTAATCAAGCCAGAGATGAAAGAACCATTTGAAAACGCGCAAACGGAATTGCGCAATCTGACCTATGCGAACGAGCCAGACACGCCAGTGTATGAGCTGTTCCGCTCACAAGAATCGCCCGAGACTTATTTCTGCGTGGCGACCTTTAAGGATCAAGCTGCGTTTGATTTCCACATGCAAACCGACTTCCATGACCGGCTTGTGCCGATTATTGTCGATTGCCTTGCGAGCGAGATGGAATTGAGCTTTTACGACGTCGTTGTTTAAATATTCGACGGCCGGACAACCAGTCCATTATCAATCAAAAACTCCGCGCCAGTGATAAATCGCGATTCATCTGAGGCCAGATAAACCACCATGCTGGCAACATCCTCTGGCGCCCCGAGCTGACCGAAGGGTAACACGCCGGCAGGAATTTCGCGCGGCGGCTTATCCAGACGCCCTTCGGCGGTTTGGATCATCGGCGTTTCAATGCCTGCAGGATGCACCGAGTTACACCGCACCGGCGCTTCCGTAAGCTGGCAATGCACCGCCATCGCCTTGGTCATCGAGCGCACCGCGCCTTTACAAGCCGTGTAAGCAAAAAATACCGGATAGCCAATATGCGAGGCTGTCGATGACATGTTAATGATCGAGCCCCCTGTGCCCTTTTTCAACAGCGGCAGGCAATGCTTCATACCTAGAAACACCCCATCCGTCATAATCGAAGCGGCGCGACGAAAATCTTCCAAGGTGCATTCCTCAGGAGAGGCCATCATCACAATACCAGCATTATTGACCAATATATCGAGGGTTCCGAACTCTTTATCAATCGCCGCGCAGACATCGATCCAAGCCTGCTCGCTTGAAACGTCATGTTGCATGAAAATCGCTTTATCGCCGATTTCGGCAACCGCCTTTTTGCCATTGTCCGCATTCACGTCGCTGATAATAACCGTCGCACCTTCCGCAGCCAGTGCCTTTGCGTCTGCCAGTCCGAGGCCCGAGGCCCCCCCCGTGATTAAAGCGATTTTACCCTCTACACGTCTCATGTGCGTCTCCCTTCAAAACTGACTTCGTATTCCTGTATCCAACTATTAAGAGATGATGTTGCAAACTGAGCCCTAATTTGTAAACCAATCATTTTTGCTAAGGTGTCGTTCTGGCATTGACATGTATAGTTGTTTGGCACGAGCATAGTGGCGCGTTTTGGAATGCCTGCGACGGACGTTATGTGCAAATTCATGCCTTCCGGGGAGAACATCGATGACACAAAAATTTTCCGCAAAATGGCCGATGGACCTTGGTGCGCCGGCCGGCTCGCTCGAGGCGAAACAGCCACGCCCCGACGATATTGGCCTCGATATTGTGCACCCAAGCCGCTATTACGATCGCAACTATATGGAGCGCGAATGGACCCATTTATGGCCACGGGTATGGCTGCTGGCTGGCGTTGTTAGCGATATTAAAGAGCCGGGTGATTTCGTCGTCTTCGCCCATGGCCGCGAAGAATTTATCCTCGTGCGGCAAGACGATATGTCGGTTAAAGCCTTTTACAATGTGTGCCCGCACCGAGCTAATCGGGTCTGCCTCACCGAAGTTGGGGCTGTGAGCGAATTTAGCTGCCCCTTCCATGGCTGGAAATTTGGCCTCAATGGCAATTTGAACTCCATTACCGACGAAGAAACTTTCGACCCCGCTTTGGTGCGCCACCGCCCAGGACTTTCGGAGGTACGCTGCGATACGATCGGCGGCCTGATCTTTATTAATATGGACGGCAAAGCCCCGCCCTTAAAAGATTGGATCGGCCTGCCCGAGGGCTATATCGAAAATTATGAAATCGAAAAAATGAACGTCGTGCGGCACGTCCGCAGTGAGTGGGAGTCGAATTGGAAAACCGGTCTCGATGCTTTTTACGAGACCTACCACCTGCCCCATATTCATCCGCAAACCCAAGGCGTGATGGAAGATTTTAGCCAGATCGACCTCTATCCCAATGGCTTCAGCCGTATGATTGTTCCGATTGGCGTAAAGTCGCACAGGGTTGCCGATCAAGAGAGTGTCGACCCCTATCAGGCGCATATGATGATGGAAGCTGGTCTCGATCCAGAAACCTTCTCGGGCTCGGCGCAAGATGTACGTGAGGCCATTCAAGCCGCCAAGCGGGAGCGAGCCGAAAGGTTTAACCTCGACTATTATGATCAAATGACAGATGGCCAATTAACCGATAGCTGGGCGACCGGTTTTTTCCCAAATGTTCAAATCGGCATGCATCCCGAGGGTGTCTTTATTATGCGTTTCGTGCCACACCCGACAGATCCCGAAAAATTTTATTACGACAATATGACCTTGTTCCGCTATGTCGACGATCCTGGCTACACAACCCCGGC
Source organism: Rhodobiaceae bacterium (assembly GCA_038106515.1). Classification (GTDB taxonomy): domain Bacteria; phylum Pseudomonadota; class Alphaproteobacteria; order RS24; family RS24; genus JAYODZ01. The sequence goes on along the minus strand of JAYODZ010000010.1, from coordinate 17,501 downwards.
CTGGATGGGCCTGCCAGAAGGCCTCGACGTCTCGGGTGTGACGCGGCCCGATGTCGAGCATTTTGCCGCCCATGAACGCGCCGATCTCGGCGAGGTTCTCGACCAAGACGTCGACCTCATCGCCAGCGTTCAGCAAGGGGTCAGGTCGCGGGGCTTTCGTGGGCCCTTATGGTGCGAGCAAGAAGATCGCTTGCGCCACTTCCACCGCGAGCTCGACCGCTATATGAACGACGAAAAAGGTTAATCAGAGCCGGAAGCTACCATCTTCGACTGCCGCGCGCAGCTCGGCCGTAAAAGGGCGATAGCGAAGGGCATCGCGATCGAGGATAAACACGGGATCGGGATCGGCGTCATGGCTGAAACCGTCGCGCTTCAAGACTGATTTTTGAATCTTAAAGGTGCCGGTTTTGCTTAAGGTCTTCCCCAATCTGAGAAAGCGCGGCACCGCATAAGCTGGCAATTTCTCAACCAGATAACCGGCAAGCTGGTCGAGATCACCGTCCGCAATTGACTGCGCATCGAGATACAGCATGCCGCATTGGCCATCCCGCCCCGCAACGGAAACGCCATAGACAGCAGCTTCGTCAATGCCGGGCCATTGAATAACCACCCCTTCGACTTGAGTTGTGGCAACATTCTCGCCCTGCCAGCGGAAGGTGTCGCCAATGCGGTCTGAAAACTGAATATGACCAAAGGGTTGCAGCATGACCAAGTCACCTGAGTTGAACCACGCATCGCCCGCGGCAAATAAATTACGCAGTATTTTTTTCTCATTGGCCTGCTGATCGGTGTATCCATCGAATGGATTTTGATCGGTGATTTGCATGACCAACAATCCCACTTTACCTTTATCCACGGCTTGCGCATGGCCAGCCGCATCGCGTACCACCCGATCCGTATCAATATCGTAAGCAATCACATCCCAAGCGGTGCCATATTGTGGTGACCAGCCGCAGGTCTTATCGAAATTGAGGATATTGACAAAACCCGTATTAGCCTCGGAGGCCCCGTAGAATTCGTGAATACGATCAATTCCAAAACGCTGTTTGAAATCCATCCAAATATCGGGCCGCAGACCATTGCCAAGAATTTTCACGACACTGTGGTTTCGATCATCCGCACGCGGCGGCTGCACCAGAAGATAACGCAACAACTCGCCGATATAAATAAATGCCGTCGCGCCGAACGCTCGACAATCATCCCAAAATGCGGTCGCACTAAATTTGCGACGCATCGCCAATGCGGCACCGCTCAACAAACAACTGCCGAGCGCCACCACCAAGGCATTGCTGTGATAAAATGGGAGCGGGCAGTAATAAATATCGTCTTCGGTCAATGTCATGACATTAATGCCGAATTGAGTGGCGCCGCGATAGACTTTCATGTGGGTCGTAATGCTAGCCTTCGGAAGCCCCGTCGTGCCCGAGGTGAAGATATAATAACAGGCATCGCCAAGACACAGCGTCCGATCAGGTGTCACATTTTCGGAGCTGGTCGTAGCCAGCGCGCGGGTAAGTTCAGTCGCCTCTGCCGGCGCATCGCAGGCGTCGCCATCGACAACAAATAAAATTTGGTCAGCAGAAAAATGAGCCCATTGGTCGCGTATCGTTTCCATATTGGCCCAACACTCCGAACCGATATACAGAAGCTTGGGCGCAATTAAGGTTAAACTATGTGCCAACCCCTCATGCGTCTGATTGGTGTTCACCATGCCGGCGATAGCGCCAAGTTTCATGCAGGCCAAAGCGCCGATCACGATCTCGGGACGGTTTTCCATATTAATGGCAACGCGGTCGCCATGCGTTACCCCGCGTTGTTGAAACAGATGCGCCAGTTGATTGACGCGGTCGTTTAACGCGCTCCAGCTGATGCGCTGGTGTTCATAGGCGATCGCGAGATGATTGGGAAGACGCGCCGCATGCGCCTCGAGATAATCCACCATGGATCGCTGATCTTCGGGACGGCTTGCTAAAAGGGCGCGAATAGACCCTATAAAACCTGGCCGAAGCAGTAGTTTTAGAAAGCGCCAGATAAATGAACTTGCTGTAATGGATTGAACCCGCACGCACACACCTCCCGTAAAAAAGCTATGCTAACGAAAACGGATGCGACTGACTACAGCCTTTACGCAGCGACGCGACATCAGCAACGTCGACAGCTTTGCGCTTAAGCCGTCGGAATATGCGGTGATAAATAGGATATAATCACGCGCCGAAATTGCTGCATCGATTGCATTTTATTGGTATTGCTGTGGCGCCCGATATCCAACAACATGGCGTCTATTTGAATAACAATAAAATTCGCCATTTCTGCAACCGGCACACCATCGGCTTTATAACCCAAGCTCTTGAGCCAAATGACAAACAAACCCTCGAAGGCTTTGACCATTTGCCACCAATGTTTCTCGAGCTTTGGATCCAGCCGGCAAAATAATTGTGTCTTGGGGATAAAGGGACGATCGACCACATGCTCGGCCATCGACTTGATGAAGCGGCTCAGATCGCGTTCCCAAGTATTTTTATTGCGCGAGAGGATCAAAAAATCGGTTACGGCCTTCTCCCATTCGGAGAAAAACTCCTCCAGAAAGCGTCCGAATATGGCCGTTATATCGGGAAAATATCGATATATCGAGTGCACACTGACACCGGACTGCTCGGCAATGAATGCCAAGGAAAGCTCGTCATAGCCCACGGTCCCGACATGCTGCTGTGCGGTCGCAATTATTTTATTAAAACGCTCCCAGGAGCGCTCTTGAACTGGACGATTGTAAATTGGTACGACAAACATGATCTAACCTCAAAGCCTCAGCCCTTTTAGCAAAAAACCATCAACTGTATAGGTTTTTTTGTCTTTTTCTGTTTTGTTTTTTTTTGTTAATTATTATAGTATTTTATTACATATTTAATTTTTAGTGTTAAGCTTAAGCACCGGATTACGTCAAAAACGCGTTTCAGGGGGGGGATATGGCTAGAAACCAGAGAGAAAATATTGCCAAAGCTAAAACGGCGCGCGTGCGGTTCAAAGACCGACAAAGCCATGAGATCTATGAAGTTTCAAGGGAGTTCAACTATAATGATATTAAACATTTTAGTTTGAAAAATGCGGCCAATGGCAACACCCTTGTCTTGAGCGAAGAAGGCATACGTATGCGCTTTGCAAGCGTAGGCTAATCGCTGGTGCGGGCGTGGCTTTGGGGGAAGCTACGCCCGTGCCATTTTCACGATCACTTGAACTTGAGGGCTTCTCGGCGCGTCACTGCGCGTGTTGCCCATATGCTCCCAGATCGACGCCTCTTTTTTCAAGGATGGGCGCTAACTCGCGTAAAGCTTGCGGTGTCCGGTCGAGCGGAATACGTGGGTGCAAATGATGAACAAGATGCGCCGTCATTCCGAGCGAGCTAATATTGCCAAGCCAACTCGTAAAACTATGCGTGTCGCGATACCGACCCTGCTTCGGGTTCGGGAAATGCGGTAGCCAGGAAAGATAAAAGCGGTTGTAAAACACCCCTATTTTTAACGGCAACCACCACAACAGTAGCCCCTCCAGCGCATAACCGTTCAACGCCAAGGCCATTAAAATACCATAATGCATCAACATGATAGATATTTGATCGCGAATAGCGAGCCGCGCTGCGTCGGTATCTAGGCGTGTGAGGCAATCCAGATACGCCTTCTGCGACGGGGATCCTGGTTGCATACTCATATAAATATTATAAAGAGCCTGCCAAGCCGTCGCGCCACTATTTTGCGGATAATCGGGATCGAGAACAGGATTATTGGCGTGACGATGATGCTCGAGATGGGTCTCACGTAAGGCCCGATATGACGCTGCCAAAGGCAATACAGAGAGATGCCCAATCAGCTGGTTTAGCCACCGCGTCGATTCTCCCGGTCGTCCATAAATATCATGCTGTGCATCATGGCTCGGCAAATAGGCCAAGCTACAATTCAGTACAGCGATCGGAAAAGCATAAATGAGCGGTAAAGTGCCCGTAAAAACCAAACCCCAGAGGCTCAGCCAACAGGTTAAATTAACCGTCGGCCAGATCACCATAAACCAAGACAAACGCCCGATATGACGCCGCGCGATTTGGCGTTCTAACGCTAGCAGCTCTTGGTCATCGAGCCCGTCCAAATCAGTGGCCGTCATCAGACCCACCGCCCGCGCAAAAGCGCAAACGCACCCCAGAGGCCGCCCAACACCATAAACATATGTAAATAGAGTATCTCGCCAATACTCGGCACCACAATAAACGAAGGAGCGCCCGTCACCTGCGTTAAAATCTCGCTGGCTACGGGACCCAAAAAGAACAGCCCAAACCAGACCGGCATGAGCGACAGAAACACCTCGAGACTTTTTTTCATACTGAACTGTGGCCCAATGTTTTACGGCTGTCAACGTAATATTAAATTTTTAATGTTTACCGCATAAGCCCGATCGGCCGAGCAAATGGCTTCCCCTAGCCGCGCAAAGAAAAAGCTATGGGCAGGCTTTTAGGCCCTGAAACAAAGCTCGCCGAGACGCGCTTAACTGGCCCTGTCATCTCAACGTGTTCGAGCCGCGCAATCAGCTCCTCCCAAAAAATCCGCATTTCGAGCCGCGCCAAATGTTGCCCGAGGCAGACATGCGGGCCATATCCCAGCGCCATATGTCGGTTGGGCTTGCGCTTAATATTATAAACAAACGGGTCTTCGTAAGTGTCCTCGTCGCGACAGGCGGATGCAAAAGACACCATCATCCAATCGTCTTTGGCAATCGGCACACCACGGATTTCAGTATCGCGCGTGGCGGTGCGCATAAAATGCTTAACCGGCGCCTCCCAACGGATGCTCTCCTCGACAAAGTTAGCGATCAGCTCGGGCTGCGCCTTAAGCTCCGCCAACATTCCTGGATAGGCGCATAGCGCCCACATGGCGGCCGAAGCCGAATTAGACGTCGTGTCATGCCCCGCTGTCGCGGTGATGACGTAATAAGATAAGGCCTCAACATCGCCGATCGGCGCGCCATCGATAATACCATTGGCGATGACTGTAGCGAGATCATCGCGCGGTTGCTGACGCCGTTCAGCCGTCAACGCATTGAAATAAGCAAACACTTCTTGTGCCACGGCGGCGGTGGCCTGCACACGTTGTTCTTCGCTCAAATCATTGTGCCCTGCCGTGTTCATATCGGCGTCTTCGGACCCAAATACTTGCTGCGTCAACTTAAGCATCAACGCGCGATGCTCGTCCGGCACGCCCAATATCTCCATAATCACGCCCAGAGGATAATGCAGCGCAACATCCTTAGCGAAGTCGCAAGCGCCATTGAGTTGGGCCATCGCGTCCACCGCCGCCTTAGCCCGCAACCTGATTTTTGGTTCCAAATTGCGCAAGGAAGACGGGCCAAACCAACTCTGCGTTAGGGCGCGATATTTGCCGTGATCGGGTTCATCCATTTGCACCAAAGTGCGGAACATGTGCGGCGAACCGCCAGTGAGTTTCCGGGTTTCGGCATCGGCGTTGAGGGTCGTCAACACGGTCTGCTTGTCGCCGGCGTGAAACAATTCATTATCTTTTTCGACAAATTGGACATCGTCATATTTGCCAATAAACCAAAACGGTTCATATCCCTTGGGTTTGGCGCGCGACACCGGTGCCTCGAGACGCAAGGTCCGAAACACGTCGTGGATCTTATCGAAATCCGAATAAGTCTCGGCCGAAACCAGCGCATCGGCTAAATGCTGTGGCATGTCCATATTATTGCCCCTCTCCCCAACAGGCCCGCCATAGCTAAGCCGATCAATAACTGAGAGACAGTATAAATAGGACGCCAGCGAGAAAGCAATCTTCCCGAGACCGCTTTAGCGCTGAACAATACCCTTTTCCACCAATTGCGCCGCTGTATCGAGCAAGCTATCAACTGCTGAACGGGGTTTCCACCCAAGAATCTTTCGTGCTTTATCGGCGGGTGTGTAACGCGCTTGCCCAACCATATTCGCGATCTGCCGAGTATCTGGCTTCAAAAGAGCGATAACTTTTACCAGCCAATTTGGCAATTCCCTTAGGGGCGCCTTATCAAAGCCCGCTTGCTGTAAAATTTCACAAAACTCCTTGAACCAAAACTCATGCTCGCTAATGATAAAACGTTCACCATCAGCAGCGTCGTTCGTCATCGCCAGAATATGCGCGGCGGCAACATCGCGGACATCAACAAAACCGAGATGTACCCGCGGGCAACCAGGCACTTCGCCAGCGATAATTTGACGTACAATCTCATTCGCGGTGCCAATATCATCGCTCAAGGTTGGGCCAATCACACCAGCAGGGTTAATCACGGCCAGCTTGGTCGGCTTGGCGCCGGTTTGCGCTTTGATCAACGCCCATGCCTTTTGCTCGGCCAGCGTCTTGCTCTTATAATAGGCTGGCGTTTGCTTGTGATTGGCATCCGTCCAATCCGTTTCGGAATAATGCGTTTTCCCGTCATGCGTTTCGACAATGGCGGCACAACTCGAGGTTAGAACAATTTTTTTAACGCCCGCCTTAATCG
>JAYODZ010000010.1:0-10963 GCA_038106515.1 Rhodobiaceae bacterium | reverse complement strand
CCTCAATAACGCGGCGTGTCCCCTCAACAGCGGGAACAATTAACTCATCTTCATGCTTTGGCAGACCAACAATAAAAGGCGAGGCGACGTGGAGCACGTAATCGCAGCCGGCAACAGCTTTATCCCAGCCAGCATCCTTCAGCAAATCCGCCTCGACGAAGCTGAGCTTATCGGGCGGCAATCCTTGGGCACTGATCGCCTTTTTAACCTCTTCAATCCGCGACGGGGTTCTGATCGTCCCGACAACCTCATAGCCTTGCTCGAGCAATTGCGCGATACAGTGAAGACCGATAAATCCAGTTGCACCGGTCACTAATATTTTTTCCATTACTACCTCTCCATTAGCCTTAGTCTTAAAACGGCTACTAGTCGTTTTTCTGTCTCCGATTTCACTTTTTTTTAGCTATTCCACCACGCCCGTTCGGAGAAAGGCCGAATGTCGACCTCGTGCGTCCAACAGGAGCGATGCTGCTGCGCCAAATGAAAATAGGTCTCTGCTACGCGCTCTGGGATCACCATGCCGTCCTTGCCATTGGCACGCTCTTGCAGAAGCTTTCCATATAGTTCTTCGCCCAAAAGTTTTCCCAGCGTATCGGGCGCCTCAATCGCAGCGTCAATATAAATATGGCATATATGAATGCCTAGCGGCGCCAATTCAGCATTTAGCGTTTGACATAGCATCCGCCGTCCGCCGATCGCCGCGGCATGCGCATGCTGACCCGCATTGCCGCGCATCGCCGAAGTCGCCGAGGTCACCAGAATCGTGCCGTGACCGCGGGCTTGCATCAATGGCGCCACGGTTTTGGCCAGCCGGAACAGAGCAAAGCTGGTCAATCGCCAGCCGAGTTCAAACATCTTATAAGATGTGTCGGCGAGCGAGACATTGCCAAATTGAGCGCCGAGGTTAAACACCACGACCTCGATCGCGCCTTCCGTTGCTTCAATATCAGCGATCAGTTTTTCGATCGCTCCTTCGTCGGTGGCATTGAGCATGCGGCCCGTCGCACTACCGCCGGCATCCTGAATATCAGCTACCAGCTTGTCGAGCCCCGCCGCATCACTGCGTCTGGCGAGGACGGTATGATAGCCCTCTTGCGCAAATTTTTTGCCAACATTACCACCAATCCCGGCGCCAGCGCCGAGAATAAGACAAACGGGTTTAGCCATGATCTACCTCCAAGCGTCAGTTGATCCGCAAAGCTATTGGCTAAGCATATTGACGATTAGGAGAAAAGTCACCCGCGTCATCTTATCCAAAAAGCGATGGCGCTGTGGTTACGCTGGAGCGCGTGATGGTGACAGCAGAATATAGCCCAACCCGAAAAGCCAGATGGCGACTAGCGTGTGAAATATATGCCAGCTCACAGCAGGGCTGAGCCAGCTGGCTTGCCGAAACACCAGTAAGGCGATGAGCATCAACCCTGCCAGCAGGCCGACGCCGAGGCGCGAGCGTTGCATCGTTTCGGCCGACAGCACAACCAAAGTGATAAAGCCGATAGACCAAAGCAAAAATAAAGGCACAGCCAGTGGCCGAAACAAAACCACAAGTGTTAGCGCCACCAGCGCCAAGGCCTCATAGCGCGCGCGCCAAATCAGCCCGTCTGCGCGCCGATCGATAAGGTCATAGACCAGCACCATCATCGCCGCACTGCCGCCGAGTAGGCTGATAAATTGATGGATGGGGGCCAAGCCAGTGATCAAACTTCCATCGCGATCGAGACCAAAACGGATGACACCGATACCAGCGGCAAGGGCAAAAAACAAAACGCCAAACATGGCGGCCATGCGCCGTTGGCGCGCCAGACGCGACGCCGCCCAAAGGCCCGCCATAACAATAAGAAATTCAGAAATTGCGTAATGGGTCATGATGGTTACTCGGCGGGGGCTTTTGGGGTCTCGGTCAACAAACCGGCTTGACGTTTAATATCGATCGAGGTGAGACGCGAGCCATCATGGCTCCAGCCAGGCGGCGCGACGATATAAAGAAGGCGTTGCAGCGGCGTCAGGCCGGGGCGAATAATGTCCTTCAAAATGCCCCAATATTCGTGGATGAAAATCCGAAACGGATTATAATGATCGAAGTCCTTGACCAGACCATAATTGGGACGATCGACAGCATCTTCGGCGACAAATGTGCCGAACATCCGATCCCAAATAATCAGCGTGCCAGCATAATTAGCGTCGAGATATCGCGGGTTTTTGCCGTGATGCACGCGGTGGTGCGATGGGGTATTGAACACCGCTTCAAACCAACGCGGCATTTTATCAATCGTCTCGGTGTGGAGAAAAAATTGATAAATAGCATTAAAGGCGCCGCAAAAAATTACCATCAACGGATCAAAGCCAATCAAAACCAGGGGGATTTTTAACACTGTCGTCCCGGTAAAATGCTTCGTCCAGCCTTGCCGTAGCGCGACCGCCATCGAAAACCTTTGGCTCGAATGGTGGATGATATGCATCGCCCACGGCCAGCGACAGCGGTGTGCAATGCGATGGTGCAAATAATACCGCAAATCATCGAGAATAAAACACGCAATCAAGCTCGAAACCGTAAGCGGCAAGGCAGTGATTTGATATTGTTGCGCCCAATAAAGCATTGACACGGTCAAAAATGCCGCTGCGCCATTGGCAACAACCGAGAACAGACCCATAAAAATACTGACACTGTCATCCTTGGCGTTGAGGCTACCGCGACGAGAAAAATAGCGAACCGCTATCAGCTCGAGCGCTATCGACAAGAAAAATACCGGAATAAAAACCAGCGTTATTTTGACTGAAATCAGGTCTTCGACGGTCATCGGCCTCTCCTCACGGTCTTGAGTATAGATGCCCTAAAATAAAAAAGAATTGAATAAATATCCCTTATTATTTATTTATAGTTAATAATGTTCGAGATGCGGCAAATTCAATATTTTGAAGCGGTTTATCGCCTGAGAAGCTTTTCTCAAGCAGCCGAGGAGATGCATTTAACGCATGCGGCGCTCACTAAAAGCATTAAATCGCTCGAAGCGCGTTGGGGCGTTCAACTGTTTCAGCGCACCACACGGCGGGTCACCCCGACCGCCGCAGGCCATCGCCTTTATGAGAAAGTACCAAGCTTTTTGGCTGAAGCTGCCAGCTTGCAAAATATCGCGGCGCGCGAGCAACGCCATATTAAATTGATGTGCGGCCCGGTTGTGTTGGAAACCTTGGTGCATCCAGCACTGCTCGCTTTGCGGGACAAATACCCTGCCAGTCGTTTCAGCGCCGCAACCAAACCGCCCTTGCAGGCAATGGAGGATATTCTTGGGCGGCGCGCCGATTTGATGCTGATCCACCAAAACACCCTACAAGCCCTTCCCAACCGAGCCCAGCTCATAATCACGCCAATCGTCGATGAGCCCTATATGGTCGCTTGCCGGCATGATCATGACGCCTTGCGCGGCAATCGCCAATTTGCCGATATCATAACCTTTGACTGGGCGATCGCCGGCTTCGACATGCTTTTTGAACAGGCCTTGCCGGCGACGCTAAATGCCGATCTGCAAGCGCACGGCTTTCCCAAATATCGCTTACTCAGTCAGACAGCCTGCCTCGACATGGCGCGGCAAAGCGATGTCTTAACCCTCATACCGCAGCGTAGCGCCGCCCGGTTTGAGGGTGATCGCGAAATTTCGCTATTTGATTTTCCTCTGCCGCTGCGTTTCAGCATTTGCGCAGCGCAGCCAACAAAAAATCTCTCCGATGCAGTGCTAGACGATTTTGTTGCCGCCCTTAAGCGATAGGCCTCGATTCTAATCAAATATAGCCTTTCAACTCTTGTGCTTTTAGAAAAAATTGTTAATATTCTTTACAAAATTTCTCGCTCTGAGAGGGAACCCAAAAGGAGACACGCAATGTTGGAAGCTATCCGTCTTTGGCTTGCCGAAAATTACATGATCCTCAAGTTTATCCACCTCATGGCGGTTATGGTCTGGGTATGGAGCACGTCAGTTGCTTACGCGTTTTACCTCGTACCTGTTTTCAAAGCGTGGCGACGCAATCCGAATGACTCTGATATTCTCGTACTTCGTAATTGGGTAATGGAGCGGTTTGACCAAGGCGCCTCATATGAACATGTGGCCTTCCCTGTCGTTATTATAACCGGACCACTTCTCTATTGGGCGGGCGGTTTTGACATGAGTATTGGTTGGCTAAGCCTCAAACTGTTGATTGTTGTAGGACTATTTCTCCCAATCGAAATCATGGACTATCACCTGTCTCATTTTGGTGGGTCGAAGAACCAATTCCGTCAGCGTGACGACTGGTCGGGCTATGAAGTCGCGGTTCATCGCCACTGGTGGTTTTTGATCCTGACCAGCCCCGTGATCATGGTTTCGGCAATGTTCGTTTTATTTCTCGCTATTACAAAACCTTTCTAAAGAGCGTAAAAGTTATTCTATGACCCAAGCAACTCTTGCTCCCGACACTGAGAAAAATACAGAAGGTACCGTATTCGGAGGCACGCCACGGGCCTATCTTCGTCTATCAATATTAGGGAGTTTTTTTATTCATGCCTATTTGCTGGGAGGTTATTGGCTCATCCGGAATCTGTGGGTTGGTCAGCCTTGGCCAGAAACCTTTTGGCCACCTGTTTTAACCCTGGCATCTGCTTTATTTTTCAGCCGCTTTGCCTATCGGTGGATCATGCGGCTTGACGCCCAATACGGATCTGGTGGCGGCTGGGAGATGGAGACAATTACAGTTAAATTGCCTCGTGAAAAACCGCGCCGGCGCTAAACTTTAATCAGTCGACGTAAACCACGCCCAATTTGTCGAGCTGCTCCCGCGCACCGAAAACGTCCAATCCCGACTCTCCGCTTCGCAGGCGCGCTTTAATGCTCTCCTCCCTCTTAAGACGGCCCTCAACTCTCTCTAGCGTCTTTTTTAACGACTTAAATGGTACCACGCAGACCCCATCATCGTCCGCTACGATGATATCGCCAGCATTCACTTCAACGCCACCGCAACGGATTGGGAGATTGACATTGCCGCCTGCTTGACCACGATCGGTACCCGCCGCGCAGATCGACTTTGCCCATACTGGAAAATTCATAGCCTTCAAATCAGCCACATCTCTGACACCTGCTTCGATCACCAGACCGCCACAGCCTCGCAATTTGGCAAAAGTCGCCATCATATCGCCGAAATAAGCACAGCCATCATCCTCATTGGGGCGTAACACCAAAATATCGCTAGGTTGTGCCAATTCGATAGCCGCCAGTAGCATAATATTGTCTCCCTTGCAGGCCTCGATCGTAATCGCAGATCCAGCACATCGGGCGCCATGATATATCGGGCGTATATCACTCGCCATGAGATTACTCCGCCCCTGAGCCTCGCAAGCGGCCGCTGACCCCGCGTCACGTAATTGCTCAAGTGTCACCGCATCGACCCGCTCAAAATGACGTATAATTCTTCCAACCATCATTAAGGCCCCGTCACACTGCTACGGTAAATACCAAATCGGAGAACTCCAAGCTCTCTCGCTTATGAGGCGGTCGGCTTTGGGAACGTCGGCGCAAGTACCAAGGCTCTCACACGCATATTTCGACCACCGGGGTGTTGGAATTTCAGAAATCCGCGCGTACCAATAGGCTGGCTCTTCAGAGTTGAAATCCGGATCCGACCAGGTAACGCAAGTTTGATCAATACCGTTTGAATTCTCTTCTACCGTCACGACGCGCTCTTCAATTACACCTTTATTAATTTGCCCTTTGACAACTTCAATGCGCATCAAGGGTGCTACATCCTTTTCTGCCTGGATTGAGAAAATTGGTGCTTCTGCCTGCTCCGCTAATGTGCCCCCCATCGGCGTACCCGCCATGAAATTTCCTGTACAAAGAGATTGAGCGGCCGACGCGGCTGCAAAACGTAATTTAATTCGAGTCCCCGATGTCGCGTAAACATGGCGGCGCATCATGGCGTCAAAGATATGCGAACGGGTATTTTCGAGGGCCCAAACTGCTACCAAACCGCCAGGGTTATAGTCGACCCTCTGCAACCAACGCTTTTTGCTGCTGTCGCCGCCCCCCCAGGCACCGCCCTTCCATTCGGTCTCACCCACCAGTCCAGGGGTCGCCGTATGATTATCTGTCGATCCGATAATGCCGAGCTGAAGCGGGTTTAATTTCTGATCGCCACTTTGCTTATAAGCGAGCAGGCCCCGACTTAAAATGTTGCGCGTAAAAGAGCGATTAAAGGCATCTAGAAAAGCTGGATTATCTTTCATTTTTTGCCGCGTCGTTTGCAACAAAAACGTCTCGAAGCCACAGTCCGATACTGGGTCGTCCCAGTTCTCAGGTAAGCATTCGCTGGTGCCCTTGCTTTGAACTAACTCAATCAAACGCTCGTATTTAGCGCGGCGGAATAATTCCGCCTCGCCGCTTTTTTCAACGTCGAAACCACCACCCTCGCTCAAATTGGTATTATGGGGAATGGCCAAAACATTACACCCATCTTCAGACTTGCATTGACGATCAAGCTCTGACCACAATGCATCAGGGCTCGGAAAGCGCACATAGTCGATGGCTTCGGCGGTAACATTTTCATCTTTGAAGATAACATTCCGATGCCAGTGAGAATTATTAGGCGTTGCAGACCATTCAAAACCAACAAAAGCCGTAAAATCACAAGGCGCATTGGCTTGATTGGCCGCCTCTTGCACAGCCTGCCATGCTTCCGCCGCTGCGATCTCGCAATTGACGCCTTGCTCCTCGCATAAAACTGGTTTTTTCGGCCTAGCGCCAGCGATTACAGGTAGCAAAAAATTCCTAAAAGCGAGGATAGAATTGGCCGGGTTGTTACCGCTCAACTCTCTGAACTTTTCACAATAGCTGTTCGATGCTTCGTGCCCCGGTGTAGTACAAATATGCATGACATCAAAAGTTTCGGCATGATCGGTTACAGCAGCAAAATCAAGCGGGCGACTTTGCTTAACCTCGGTGCCGTCCGGTAAAATGCCGCTTTTTTGGCCGCGTGCAAATTTGAAGGCATCAGCGGGAGACGAGCGAGTTCCAAAAGCATAAGCATCCATCGACAGCGCCGAATGCACATGCAAATCACCCCAAAACAACTGATAGGTGTCGGCAGAGCCGCCACATTGAAGTGGCGCAGCTATTTCAGCCACCTCTTTTTCGGCTTCGCAGCCAGACAGAAACGGAACAAATGCAAGTGTTAGTATCAGATGACGAAGTTTCATGTTTAACCTATCTGGCTTTTTTTATGCCGCTTAGGAGTGTTCGGGCAAAGCTTTCAGCCACATCATTGGCGTCTAAGGAAGATGTTGGCTTGTACCATTTGGGGATCCAATTCAGAGCGCCAAGAATGACATTACATGTCGCGATTGGATCACACACTTCAAGACTGCCATCTGCCACCCCGCCGAGAATCAGCTGGGCCACCCGCTTTTGATGACGCGTCGCGCGTACCAAAAGTGGATCGCGGTGCTTTTGGCTAAGAGCTGGCAGCTCGCTCATCGTGGCAATCGGCCCCTCCGAACCCGTAAGGCGATCAATTTGGTAACGAATGAATAAATCGAGCTTTTCAGCGGGCGTGGTCCCTTCGTTAATCGCTTTGTCGAGAGCCTCTTCGGCAAGATCTGTTGCCCTGACGTAACACAAATTAACCAGCTCTTCCTTATTTTTAACATAGTAATACAGAGCCGCATCGGTTATGCCGAGCCTTGTAGCGACGTCCTTCAAAGACGTACCGCTAAAGCCTTTTTCGTTAAAGCATGTTGCTGCAACCTTCAGCAAACGCTCCAGCTTAAGCCGGCGTTGCTCATCCTTGTCGAAGTGCCATTCATTTGGGTCGGTTTTTGTCACGTTGATATTCATTCAATATCTCTCTTTTTCTAGCGATAGCAAGTCCATCATTCGTAATTTTTAATGACGCCAAGCAACACAGCCCTCGACGCGCCCTGTAAGAAAAGCTACATTATTTTAAAATTGATTAAAAGATTTAAATATGATTATGAATTTATGATAGTCGCGTAAATTGAAGCCAAAGGGTATGATGTCTATGGCGCCCCCAAACCAGAGAGCCAAAATGACCGCTGAATCGTTTAAAGTCCAAGCTCCTCTCCTGCATGATCTCGTTCGTCTTCACGGCCGGTGGCGGCCCAACGAATTGGCTCTACTAGATCACCGACATGGCCATAGCTGGTTGGAGGTTGACCGCGTATCTAACAGGGTCGCCAACGGGCTTATCGCACTCGGCGTCGAACGCGGCGACAGCGTCTCGATCTTGATGTCGAACTGTGTTGAATATGCAGAGATCATTTACGGCATTTGGAAAGCAGGTGCGGTCGTTGTACCTCTCAATGTTGCGGTAGCTCCGCAGGATTTATTGACCATGCATCTGGACGCCAATGTCAAAGTCGCTTTTTTTACAACCGAGCACTATCAGCGCTTGAGCGCCCTATTGCCCAAAATAGCTGATCTTAAAGCATCGATCATATTCGGTTCGGACAAAATTAATACAACACTAGACTTTGAAGATTGGATTTCGGAACAAGTCGACACGTCGCCCGAGCTCATCGTGGAAGATACCGACCCGTGCAACATAATCTATAGTTCGGGAACCACGGGCCGTCCGAAAGGCATAAAACATATTCATCGGCGCCGTATTCAAGCACTCTACGAAATGGCGTTGATGCATCGCTATCATTATGGTGCCGTCTCCCTAACGGCGATCGGCCTTTATTCAAATATTTCTTGGGCACCACTTTTGCTTTCACTATTGGTCGGCGCGCCATGCATCATTCAACGCGAATTTAACCCCGAAGACTGGGTTGAGCTCGTTAAAACCCATCGCGTGACCCACACCATGATGGCACCCATCATGTTTCAAAGAATTTTGCAGGCAAAAAATTTCTCGCCCGAAGCTGTAAGCTCCTTGCAAGCCGTCGTCTCGGGCGGCTCACCCCTGTTTGAACAGCTTAAACAAGAGGTCGGCGCTAAATTTGGCTGTGCTGTCATTGAGCTTTATGGTTTGACCGAGGGCTTCATTACGTCCTTGCAACCCGAACAGTCCGAAGGTCGGATCACCTCAGTTGGTCAACCAGTTTGCGGTAATGATTATATTTTACTCGATGATAGTGATCATCAACTTGGCTGGGATAATGTTGGTGAAATTTGCGTGCACAGCATTCATATGATGACCGAGTACCATAATCGCAAAGATGCCACGCATGAGGCCATGTATATCGACGAAAACGGAAAAACTTGGCTACGCACGGGCGACATTGGTCGGATCGATACGAACGGCTTTTTATATATAACAGACCGGAAGAAAGACATGATTTTATCTGGCGGCCAGAATATTTTTCCCGCCGACATAGAGAGTATCATGGTCAATCACCCGCAGGTGTCAGAAGTTGCCGTGATCGGCATACCAGATGACGCTTGGGGCGAAACTCCCATTGCGCTAGTTGTGCCGCGCAACGATGATGCTAATGCCGAAGAAATATGCGCCTGGACAAACGCCAATGTTGGAAAAAGACAACGGATCAAAGCGGTCCATCTGCGCACCGATATGCCGCGCAATCCCAATGGCAAAATTCTTAAGCGCGAACTCCGAAAAGAGTTTCTTAAAAATTAAGTAAACATGCTCTTTTCGCAAAAAGTAAAGCCGGACATCTGAGATGTCCGGCTTTTTTGTTCAAGCCCCGAGTGAGGCTCCAGTCTTGCCTACATGCGATAGGCGAAGAACGCACTGAAGGTCCGCGGACGAACGGGCTGACCAAAGGTCAGGTCCAAGGAGCTAAAGCCAGTGCGTGATTGATAATAGTCCTCATCGGTGACGTTATTACCGATCAATCCGAAGGACCAGTTGCCATCAGGCGAGGTATAGGTGACGGCAGCATTCATAATCCGATGCTCACCCTCGAGCGTATCAATCGTATTTTCGATCGATGTATAATAATCATCCTTTTCAGAATAATCTGCTCTCAGATTGATTTTAGCACCCGATGCCAGCGGAATTTCATAGGCCGCTGTCAGAGACAATGTCCAGTCAGGTGTATAGGGCAAATCGTTGTCTTGACGGATAGGCAAGCCCGATGACACCAGCGCCCCACGCAATCCATCAATTTCGTCATCAAGCAAACCAATATTAACCCCGAGCGTAAGGTTCTCAACCGGTATGGCCAAAATCTCCAGCTCAAGACCGTCGATTGAAGCATCACCGAGGTTAGCTTTCGAGGTTTGTGCTCCGATTGTGCTGGTCGCGGTAATTTGCATATCTTCATAATCCATCATGAAATATGCTGCATTTAGACGAATCCGACCGTCGGCCAAAGTCGCTTTGTAACCGACCTCATAGTTTGTCAGGAACTCAGGATCATAGTTTGGAAGCGGGTTTGGAACGACGCCAGTGAATCGAGCTGGATAACCACCATCACGGAAGCCTTCCGAATAAGTGACATAAACCATCGCGTCATCGGCAACGTCGTAAGAAACACTGGCCATAGGCGTATGTTCGCTCTCTTCGAGCTCACCAAATTGAAAACTTGAGCTCGTTGTCCGCACCGTCAAAAGGTCAAAAGACTTCTTACTTTTCGTGTAACGATCGCCAAGCGTAAGATGCAGTTTATCGCTTACATCATAAGTCAACTGAGCAAATATTGCCTTACTATCATTATCCACATCGCGGAAAATATCTTGGAAGAAATATGTCGGCGCGCCAGCACCGCCCGCTGCGGCAGGGAATGGAATTTGGTTGTAGATATACTCCGTCCCTTCTTCAGCAAAGTAGTACGCTCCCAGCACATAATGCAGGCGGTCATTCATCAATGACCCCGTAAGCTGGAGCTCTTGCGAGAACTGCTCTTGGCTAAATTCAGGGTGCATGTTGTGGAAGACAACATGAGGCGAAAAGTCGATATCATTATAGGTGAAGTAATCGAATTCGCGGTAGCTGGTGATCGATTTAATCTCCATGC
>JAYODZ010000144.1:0-4047 GCA_038106515.1 Rhodobiaceae bacterium | reverse complement strand
TTTTAGACGACTAAACGGAGGTCTTACCCATGGAAGCAGAAGCAGCAAAACTTATTGGTAAAGCAATCGGTGCTGGTCTTGCCTGTGTCGCCCTTGCTGGCGCAGGTATCGGTATCGGTACAATTTTTGGTAACTATTTGTCGGGCGCTCTGCGCAATCCGTCGGCAGCTCAGGGTCAGTTCCCGAACCTGCTTCTCGGCTTTGCCTTGGCCGAGGCCACAGGCCTGTTTGGTCTGATCGTTGCCCTTATCCTGCTGTTCGTATTCTAATCTCGTTACGACAGCAAAATTAAATATCGGATCGGTAACAGCTCATGCCCCAGTTAGACCCCAATATTTTTGGCGGCCAGCTTTTTTGGTTGGCGATAACATTTGTCTCGCTTCTTCTCGTCTTGACCTTTGTTATTCTACCGCGCATTGGCAAAACACTGTCCACGCGTCAAAACCGGTTGCAAGATGATATCGAAGCTGCAGAGCGGCTGCGGGATCAGGCGCAAGCCGCGCTCGAGGCTTATGATGAGGCTTTGACTGCGGCGCGCGCCAATGCTGTGAAATTGGCGCAAGAGGTGCGTGCCGAAATGCAGGCTGAGATGGATAAGCAGAAAGCTGTTATCGATGCCCGTATCGCTGAGCAAGCGGCGGAGGCTGAAAAGCGTCTGCAGGCTTCGCGCGATCAAGCAATGAGCAATATTCGTAGCTCCGCCGCCGATATTATTGGTGACATTGTCACGGCCGTGTCGGGCCAAACGCCTGATCAGGCTGCCACAGATGCCGCGCTCGAGCGGGCTCTGAACTAGCGAGGTAAGCCATGTCGTTCGATGAATCCTTTTTCGTTGCTTTAGCCTTCGCAGTTGTTGTTGCTGCCTTCTTGTACCTGCGCTTGCCAAGTAAATTGGTTGCGGCACTCGACGATCGTGCTGAGCAAATCCGCAACGAGCTCGAGCAAGCTAAGAAGTTACGCGAGGATGCCGAGGCCCTGCTGGCAGAATATGAAGCCAAACGCAATGCGGCTGAACAGCAAGCCGAGCAAATTGTCGCCGATGCCCGCGCTAATGCTGAGGCCCTTGCCGCAGAGGCCAAGCAAAAACTGGAAGACAGCCTCGAGCGTCGGACGCAACAGGCACAAGAAAAAATCGCGCGCGCCGAAGCCAATATGGTGAAGGAAGTGCGTCTAGCCGTTACCTCGATTGCTGTTACTGCTGCCGAGCAGGTTATCCGCGACACCTTGTCGGATGATCAAAAACAAGCTCTCGTGGCGGCGAATTTGTCGGAAATCGACAGTCAGTTCCAATAAGCTATATCTTACCGGCTTTTCGCCTGTTTCACGTCACTGTCTTGTGGCGCATAATGTGGCCAGGCATCGCCTGCCAGTTGCCGGACTTCGACAGGCTCTTGGCCAAGGCGCGAACGGTAGACCCACATATTAACCAAAACCCGCTGCACATATTTACGGGTCTCAGGCGACGAAATGCTCTCGATAAAGAGCAGTGGGTCCGACAGCGAACCGAGCTCGCGCCGCCAGCGTTTCAAATTGCCCGGGCCAGCGTTATAGCTCGCCAAAGCATAAATCAGATTGCCGCTGAAATACTCTTTGCTGAGAAGCATTTTAAGGTAGCGCTGGCCAATATCAACATTGGTCTCGCTGTCGAGTAGTTGGTCTCGGCCACTGCGCCGCGCTAGACTGCGATCGCCGGTCACGAAAGCGGCTGTCCGCGGCATCACTTGCATCAAGCCGCGCGCCCCCGCCCGAGATTTGGCGCGGGCTTTAAATGCACTCTCTTGCCGAATGAGGGCTAGAACTAGCGCCCGATCGAGCGCAAAGCCGCCTATTTCGTCGCCATTGAGAATTGGGTAGTTCCCCTCAAAGGCCGTCAGCTGGCTGTTGTCGGGCGTTGTCGTGTGGAAGGATTTAAAGCGGCGTGTAATAGCCATTTCGACGGCGGGGTGGTTCAAATCTTTCGCCAGGTCGAGAATGCCGCGCACTTCATTTTCGGGCAGGCGTTCTTGCAAATATAGCAGCTCGAGCTCGGCGAGCTCGCGCTGATCGGCCTTGTCGAGGGCCAGGGCGCGTTGGACGGCAGGGTAATGAGCAATGACCTCTTGGTTGACCCGCTCCATTTGTCGCCAATTGATCACCACATCGCCGCGGGCAATTTGATAGGCCAATAGAGCGTAAAAATTTAATCCCTGATGCGCAGCCTTTTCAAAAGCTAAAAAGGCTTGTTCTTGTTGCTTTTGCTCCATCAGGCTGCGCCCTAACCAAAACAAAGCGCCAGCCCGCGTGTCCTGACCAATGTCTTGTGCCTTGCTCAACATGTCGAAGTGATGGCGTGCGGTATCAAAGTCTTGCAGCCGATAGGCCGCAAGACCTGCATGCCAATCGGTCAGCGGTACCTCGATGCGCGAGCGCGTCGCTTCACGCGCCAACTTGAGGGCGTCTTGAGGCTTGCCTTCAATATAAAAACTCCGTGCGATCAGAGACTTCAGGTGATCGGTCTCGGCCGCGGAAAGCTGGCGATCGCGACTCGGATAAGAAATATAACGCAATGCTTGGGTTGGCCGCTCGCGATAGACTAAACGCTTTACCTCGTTCGAGATCCGTCTTGCCGCGCGCGATCTAAACAGGCTCGACGTTTCGCTGATACTGGTGTTGTGATACACCCGCGCCGGCGGTGATTTTGGCATTGCGCTGCCGCGCGGGCGGCGTTTTTGTGCCAATTGATAGACCCGCCAGGCGCCGGGGTGGTCGGCATATTTGGTTAACCAGCTTTTCAGCTCGCGCCATGACGTCCGATAAGCGGTTGGATGCATATAGCGTTGATAATAGACATGGCCAAGCAAGATCGGGTCGTTAATATCGCTGATTAATTCATCGGCCGCCCGCCAGTTGGCTTCATTTTGCGCCGCGAAGACGCCGGCGTAAAGCTCCCAATCGGTCGGCTTGGGCGGCGGCTGGTAGCTTGGCCGCGCCAGCGGCGGAAGGTCTTGCGGTGCCGCGACGACGGATATATCACCCCAAATCGTCGTAGCAAGGAGGGCGAGCGCGAAGCGAGAGATATGGTGTCGCCTCATGGGGTGGCCTCAAGGCGCGCCTTTAAAGCGCATAGGTCGCGCCACATTTCGGCCTTGCGGGCTGGTGTCCGCAACAGAAAAGCTGGATGAAATACGGGTAAAACCGGTATCTCACGGCCATCGCAGCAGTTATAGCCGGCCCATTTGCCGCGCAATTTGGTAATGCCGTCGCTGCTTTCCAACAGCGCTTTGGTCGAGCTACCCCCAACCGTGACGATGATCTCTGGTCGTGCGAGAGCAATGTGGCGGCGCAAAAACGGCATAAACTGAGTAACTTCTTCACTATTCGGAGCGCGGTCCCCCGGCGGCCGCCATGGGAGCAGGTTACAAATATAGACAGAAGACCGATCAAGCCCGATCAGCGCCAACATGCTGTCCAATAGCTGTCCGCTGGGGCCAACAAATGGTTTGCCTTGGCGGTCTTCTTCGCGCCCTGGGGCCTCGCCAATAAGCATGACACGGCTAGCTGGCGTGCCGTCGCTAAACACCATATTTTGAGCTGTTTTCTTTAAAGCAGAGCCGTCAAATTGGCGTAAAACCTCGGCCAGATCGACGAGCGTCGCGGCATTGTCAATTTCAGCCGTCGGCGGCGATTTGGGGTTCGTTTTCGGCGTCGGAGCTTCGGCAAAAACCCGCGGCGCCGGCGCGCTTGCCTCGGCAACGCCCGTCATCGGCACCGGTAACGTTTCTTGAGCGACGATCGGCGGCTCGGGTGCTAAATATCTGTCAAGCGCGTCTTCGGCGAAACAATCATCGCAACCAAGATCGATATGCGCCAAAAGGGCTTCGACTATATCGGCTTGAGACATGGGGGAGAGCATATGGGTTTACTTATCCTTGCATCGGTTTTGATAAAACACGTCTTTACGTCGCACCCCGCGCATAGCGTTGCAGTTTTACCTAGTCGATGTAAACTTGGTAAAACTGTCTCGAATCACTAGACATTACCACTATTTGACTGCAAAACAGTCAAAAC
>JAYODZ010000143.1:0-4071 GCA_038106515.1 Rhodobiaceae bacterium | reverse complement strand
CTTCATCGCGCCCCTTGGCAACATGCTCGTTCCAGCGGGTCACGGTGACTTGCAGTTGTGCGGCATCAATACCGAGCTTATTGGCCAAGCCTTCCAGACTATCGGCACGCGTCACCCATTGGGGCGGCGGCTCACCCGGTGTACCTGCAATCATGCCGAAACCATAGGCGTCGATATAGCCCTGATCGAAAATCAACCAGCAGGGTAGGTTTTGGTAATCGAAGGCAGACACATCTTGTTCGTGGAAAGCGGCGCCAAAGGCATTGTAATTCGCCGCCTCATTGACGAAACGCCGCCCTTTACGGTTTACCATGATCGACCGCGGCAAGGTGCGTTGGCCAGCAACAAGTGATACGCCCGTGGAAACCTCTTCGCGGGGAACCTCCATCACCGGCATCCACCATGCCTCCCGCATATTGCCGAGCATGGCGCCGACTTTCATCGCCATTTTCAATCCGTCACCAGTGTTGGTTTGGATCGAGACGGGGTGCGTCATGGGCCCGCGCAAAAACGCCCGCTTGAAGTCTTCATTATATTCAAAGCCGCCCGTCGCTAGAATAACCGCATCGGCCGCAACCTCGATTTCGCCTGCATCGGAGACGAGTTTAACACCTGTTACGCGGCCATTTTCATGCAGCAATTCTTTTGCCGCATAGCCCGTCTTCGGCTCGATACCGCGATCGAGGCAACCGCGCAGAAGCCGCCCGATTAGCGCTTGCCCGCTTCCGCGCTCGTCATGAATGCCGCGGCGATCAAATTCTGCCTGATCAATTTTCGGCGGTACGGCTTGTCCCAATGTCGTGTCAAAAATCGAAATGCGTGGTTCGGGGTAATAGGGCGATTTGGTGACGCGATCCGACCACTCCCCGAGCTCATCGAAAGGATAGAGCGGGCAATCAACCGCCCGCCCGCCATCGGGCTTACCGCCCGGATGTTCGGCATGATAGTCTGGAAACTCGGCGATCGGGCGGAACTGCACTGGTGTATTGTCTTCGAGCCAACGCATCATTTCAGGGCCGGCATCGAGAAATGCCTCCGCCATTGGTTGTTCGATCAAGCCATGCGACATCGACATTAAGTAGGTCAGAGCTTCCTCGCGGCTATCGGCAATGCCCAGCTCTTGCTCGTGATGATTATTGGGGATCCACAACATGCCGCCCGACCATGCCGTAGTGCCGCCGACTTTTTCGTGTTTTTCATAGACCGATACTTCGGCGCCTGCCTCATGGGCTGCGAGCGCCGCCGTTAAGCCAGACCCGCCTGTGCCCAGAACAACGATATGGGGTTTCGTGTGTTTATCTTTGCTCATCTTCTTGCCTCTCTAGCGGTGGGCAGCGATGCGGGCTTCATCGGCGTGGCGCTCGGGCCAAAAGAACTGGAGCGACGAGCGTTTGATTTTCCAGACGCCGTCTAGTTTGACGTAGTCCTCATCATAAAGCGCGTGCCACAGGATCGAGTTGCTATCGGGCGCGCGGAAGGTCTCAATATCGAGAAGATAGCAGACGCCGCGCGCCGCGCTATCGCTGTCAAGCCAGACGAGGTGGTTGGTGTTGTAATGTAGCGAGGAAAATTTAGGCCCTAAATCGCCGACGAAAACCTGCTTGAAGTTTTCCCGAATTGTTTCGCGCCCGTGCCAGCTGCCATAAGGCCCGAACTCGCATAAGGCGTCTTCGGTGTAGAGATTGGCGACATGATCGAGATCGCGGACATCCATGTAGTAAGAATATTCGAGCCGCATCCGCCGAATTTTTTCGATTTGCAGATGCTCGCGTAATTCTTGATCAATGTTTTCGCTCATTTCCACGCCCCCCCCACTGGAAAATTCAGAGAAACCTCTGTAATGTCGCAATCCTGACACGTAACTTTTAATTTCGCCAGCTTTAGTAACAAAGTGCTAGCTTAAATAACAGGGCAACAACAAGAATTCGGAGAAACCCAAATGCCTACCATCCAAGACGTTCAAAGCTATATCTCGCCGCGCACAGATTGGGACTTAGCCGAAATCGAAGCTCTCTTTGAACTGCCGTTTAATGATTTGCTGTTTGTGGCGCATAGTGTGCACCGCGCTAATTTTGACGCCAACGAGGTACAAAAGAGTACCTTGCTATCGGTCAAGACGGGGGGGTGTCCGGAAGATTGCGGCTATTGTAGTCAAAGTGCCAAATTTGAAACTGGCGTGGCGGCAAGCAAATTGGTCGATATTGAAGCTGTGCGGGCTGGGGCTGAGCGCGCCAAAGCAGCCGGCGCCAGCCGCTATTGCATGGGGGCTGCCTGGCGCTCGCTCAAGGATCGCGATGTCGATGCGATCGCAGAAATGATCGGCGTTGTCAGTGATCTCGGTATGGAAAGCTGCATGACGCTGGGCATGCTGAGCGATGAACAAGCGCAGCGGCTAAAGCAGGCTGGCCTCGATTATTACAATCACAATGTCGATACGTCGGAGGAGTATTACGCCGAGGTTATTACCACGCGGACTTATGATGACCGTCTCGACACCATTAAAAAAGTGCAACAGGCGGGTATTAAAGTCTGCGCCGGGGGTATTTTGGGTTTGGGGGAAACGGTACGCGACCGCGCCAGCATGTTACGCACATTAGCCAATCTATCGCCTCAACCTGAGAGCGTGCCGATCAATAAGCTGATCCCGATCCCCGGCACGCCGCTGGCTAAGGAGGGTAAAATCGACTCCTTGGATTTCGTGCGCTGCATCGCCGTTGCGCGGATTGTGTTGCCGCATTCGGTCGTTCGGCTATCGGCTGGCCGCGAATGGATGAGCGATGAGATGCAGGCTCTGTGCTTCTTCGCCGGCGCCAATTCGATTTTTATTGGCGAGGCATTGCTGACAGCACCCAATCCTGAGCTTAAAAAAGACGAAGCCTTGTTTGCCCGCTTGGGGTTAAAAGATATGCC
Organism: Rhodobiaceae bacterium; assembly: GCA_038106515.1. Classification (GTDB taxonomy): domain Bacteria; phylum Pseudomonadota; class Alphaproteobacteria; order RS24; family RS24; genus JAYODZ01. The sequence continues at coordinate 1,161 of JAYODZ010000143.1, read as the reverse complement.
CGCACATCGGGCGGCAGAGTAGTTTAGCGCCGCTGAGGTCGAACGAGAAATTTCTCGCCCGTATGTTTTGGCAGATAGGCGGCAATCGTCTCCGGTTGTAACATCTCAGTCAGCGACAGCTCAGCCGTATAAGTGCTCGCAAAGGTGGTTTTGATTTCGTCGGCGACACGTTGGCGCAGGCTGGCGGCACATTCGGCACCATATTTTCCGAGCTGGATCATCAACAGCCAACCGCCAATACCCCAATTCATGCCATAGGCGCGGTTGAGCGTTGTTGGGGTTAGCTCCAGATTACCATAGAGATAAACCTGCTTGTGAATAATTGAGCCATAAGCATCGAGATTGGCGGGGTCTTTAATGGCAACGCGTTCCATTGCGGTCAACATGTCGCTAGCCAATTGGCCGCCGCCCGTGGCGTCGAAGCCCATCATCGCGCCAGTGGCTTCAATGGCGGCTTCAAGCTGAGCCATGTAATCATCATCGCTGCTATTGACGACGTGATCTGCACCCAGTTTGAGGAGTATGTCTTTTTGCTCTGGCTTACGGACAATATTGACCAAGGGTACATTATCTTTTTGGCACAAGCGTACCAGCATCTGCCCGAGATTGGAGGCGGCGGCTGAATGCACCAAGGCGCTGTGATTTTCGCGCTTCATCGTTTCTAAAAAAGTCAGAACTGTCAACGGGTTGACGAAAGACGAGGCGGCTTCAATGCTGGTCGTGTCGTCATGATGCAGGAGGCAATCGGAGGCCGCGACCACATTATATTGGGCGTAACACGCGCGGGTTAAAATGGCGACGGTTTTACCGAGCAAGGCTTGTGCTTCAGGCGCATCGCCTGCGGCGATAACCTTGCCCGCTCCCTCATTGCCGGCGGTAATGGATTTACCGAGCCTTGCCGTCGCCCCGGACAAAAATGCTGGGGCTATCGGCGCTGTTAAACATCGCGCGGCGGCATCATATTTTGCCCCTTTCATGCCCGCCGGACCAAACAGAACCCACATATCAGATGGGTTGATGGGCGCGGCATCAATTTCAACGACAACCTGATGCGGCTTCGGCGTCGCGATTTCGACATCGCGGAGCTCAAGCTTTAACTCGCCTTCTTTGGTGATGGTAGAAAAAACTTGTGTGCCCTGCATGTGCGCTGCTCCTTTTATG
>JAYODZ010000142.1:1195-4074 GCA_038106515.1 Rhodobiaceae bacterium | reverse complement strand
GAGGAAGGAAAAGGGGTTCACGATCGCGCAGCCGATTGGCTGAGCCGTCTCGGGTTGCAGGACCGCTTGACCCACTTGCCAGCGCAACTATCGGGTGGCGAGCAGCAGCGCGTTGCGATTGCGCGGGCGTTGGTACATCAGCCTTTGGTGCTGATTGCAGATGAACCGACAGGCAGTTTGGATCACGAAACGGGGCAGGTCGTTGCGGATTTGCTGCTCGAGACCTGCCGTCGCCAAGAGACCATTGTTTTAATAGCCACCCATAATGAAGAACTCGCTAACCGCGTGGGCCGAGTTCTGCGCCTGCAAGACGGGCAAATATCTGGCTAAAATTTTAAAAAGCATGCGCTCAGCTAGGGCGGGAACAGAATCGATTGACAACAAGAACAAAACGTGAACAAAATACAGAATCGGATGAGTCGTTAAGTAAAACGCTGACCTAATCAGCCTGAATAGTCAGGCATAGAGATGACGCAAAGGGAGTAAATGATGAGAAATCTTATGGAAGACGTAGCTGCTTTTATCACCTTAGTTGGCTTGGGGGCCGTTGTATTGATGTGGGGCGCCATCGCACAAGCTATCGCTGGCTAAGTTATCCCCGCTTGTTGCGGGTCGACACGCTGACTTTTTAGATCTAAGGCGCCATGATCGGTTATGGCGCCTTTCGAGTCTCTGGGAGGTTATGGAGGCGTTATAAATCGCGTTACCTCTGGAACTCTACATGCAACCTAAATTTATCCATTTGCGCATCCATAGCCCTTATTCTCTGCTCGAGGGGGCTATACGCTTTGAGGAGCTGGTTGAGGCCTGCAAAAAGCATTATATGCCGGCCGTGGCTGTTGCCGATCGCAATAATCTTTTTGGCGCGCTTGAGGCGGCGGAGACCTTGTCGAAAATCGGCGTGCAGTCGATTACGGGCACGACCTTAAAGCTCTATGAGGCCGAGGCCGAGCTTGGCGATCTTGCTCTGTATGCGCAAAATGAGACGGGTTATTTGAATTTAATGGCTTTGTGCAGCCACGTTTATGACAACGATCTTAATCAGTTGGGCGTTCAGCTGAGTGAACTCGAAGTGCTCAACGAGGGTATTATTTGTCTAACGGGCGGCCCCGAGGGGCCGATCAACAAAATTCTTCGTAACGGCAATAGCGGGCAAGCGCAAAAACTTCTGCAGCGCCTGCAGGCCTGCTTTGCTGACCGCCTCTATGTCGAGCTACAGCGCTATGCTGGGTTTGAGCCACCAGTAGTCGAGCAGGAATTGATTGATCTTGCCTATGCGATGAATATTCCGCTGGTTGCGACCAATCAAAGTTTCTTTATGTATGGCAGTGATTTTCGGGCGCATGATGCTTTGATCTGTATCGCCGAGGGGGCCTATGTCGACCAGACGGATCGGCGGCAATATACCGAGGAGCATCGCCTGAAATCGCCCGAGGAGATGGTAACCCTTTTCGCCGACTTGCCGGAGGCGGTTGCCAATACGATCGAAATTGCCCAGCGCTGCGCCTATCGCCCGACCAATCGCGATCCAATTTTGCCGGCATTTCCGTGCGCCGATGAAGCTGCTGAACTGACACGCCAAGCGCAAGATGGGCTAGCGGCGCGTCTGGCCGCGCACCCACCCGCTGTTGCGGAGGCGCTTTACCATGAACGACTAGCCTTTGAATTAGATACGATCGTTAAAATGGGCTTTCCCGGTTATTTTTTAATCGTTGCCGATTTCATTAAATGGGCCAAGGAGCAAGGTATTGCCGTAGGCCCGGGGCGAGGGTCGGGTGCTGGATCGCTGGTTGCTTGGGCGCTCACCATCACCGATCTCGATCCACTGCGTTTCAATTTGCTCTTTGAACGCTTCTTAAACCCTGAACGTGTGTCGATGCCTGATTTTGATATTGATTTTTGTCAGTCGCGGCGTGACGAAGTGATTTCCTACGTACAAAAAAAATATGGTCGTCAGCAGGTCGCGCAGATTATCACTTTTGGTAAACTGCAAGCGCGCGCCGTGTTGCGCGATGTTGGACGCGTTTTGCAAATGTCCTATTCGCAAGTCGATCGCTTGTGCAAATTAGTGCCGAATAACCCTGCCAACCCGGTTGACCTTAAAGAAGCTATCAAAATAGAACCACGCCTAAGAGATGCCATTGCCCATGAAGCCGGCGTTGAGGAATTGGTCGATATTAGCTTGCGGCTCGAGGGGCTGTATCGGCACGCTTCCACCCATGCCGCCGGCGTGGTCATCGGTGATCGCCCCTTAACTGAGCTCGTGGCTCTTTACCGCGACCCCAAGTCCGACATGCCCGTCACCCAATTCAATATGAAATGGGTTGAAAAAGCGGGGCTGGTGAAATTTGACTTTCTTGGCCTAAAAACACTGACAGTTATTGAAAAAGCGATTGAGCTCTTGCGTCTTCGTGGGATTGACGTCGATATAGATAGCATTCCACTCGATGATGCGAAAACCTTCGAGCTCATGGGCCAGGGTGATACGGTAGGCGTGTTTCAGCTCGAAAGTGCTGGTATGCGTGACACGCTCAAGCGCATGAAGCCAGACACGCTCGAAGATATTATCGCGCTGGTGGCGCTCTATCGCCCAGGGCCGATGGAGAATATTCCGCGCTATATCAGTTGCAAAAAGGGTGAAAAACAGCCTGATTATCTTCATGCCAGCTTGCAACCTATTCTTGAGGAAACCTATGGCGTGATGATCTATCAAGAGCAGGTGATGCAGATTGCACAAACCCTCTCGGGCTACTCGCTTGGCGAAGCTGATCTATTACGCCGCGCTATGGGCAAAAAGATCCAAGCCGAGATGGACGCGCAAAAAGCGCGCTTTATCGAAGGCGCCGAGGAGAGAGGGGTCGATACACAAAATGCCAGTT
>JAYODZ010000142.1:0-1185 GCA_038106515.1 Rhodobiaceae bacterium | reverse complement strand
ATCTTTGATCAGGTTAACAGCTTTGCAGGCTATGGTTTTAACAAAAGCCATGCCGCGGCTTATGCGCTGATTGCCTATCAGACGGCTTTTTTAAAAGCTAATTATCCGGAAGCCTTTTTAGCGGCCTCGATGTCGCTGGACGCGGATAATACCGACAAGTTGCAGGTCTTTAAGCGCGATGCAGAAAAGCGCGGGATTGCCGTGTTGCCGCCCGATGTTAATACCTCGGACGTGCAATTTGCCATTGAGGATGGCAGTATTCGTTATGCTTTGGCTGCTATTCGCAATGTGGGATCACAGGCGATGCTGCTGCTGGTGGAAGATCGCAAAGCAAATGGAGCGTTTAAAGATATTTTTGATTTCGCCCGTCGCGGCAGTGTCTTTGGGCTCAATCGGCGCATGTTACAACATTTGATTGCTGCGGGCGCGCTGGATTGTCTTGAACCCGACCGAGCCCGTGCCAGCGCTGGCGAAAAAATGATTATTGGCGAGACCAGCCAGGCTGAAAATGAGCGGCGGACTCAGCAAGAGAATTTATTTGGTGAGGCTGATGTTGCTGCGAGCCTCTCATTGCCGATGGTGGATCCGTGGTCGCAATTGCAACGCCTCGAGCGCGAGCGCGAGTCGATCGGCTTTTATCTGTCCGGACACCCGCTCGATGAGTATGCGCGCGCCATTAAGCGCGTCGGCGTCGTCCGTCATGTCGATATCGAGAAAATCACCGCCCGAGAGGTTTTGCTGGCTGGGACAATATTGAAAATAGATGAGAGATCGGGCGATAACCCATTTGCCTTTATCACGCTATCAGACCCCGATGGGCATTATGAAATCGCACTTTATTCCGAGGCCCTGCGCGCGTCTCGCGATCTTTTAGCGGTGGGAACTTCGGTGATCGCCACGGTGCGGATTACGCGGCGGGATGAAGATATTCGTCTGTCTGGGCAGGTTTTGCGCTCGATCGATGATGTTGTGGCTGGTGCAGGAGCGGGTTTACGGATCTATGTCGATGCGCCGCAGGCGCTGACGAGCTTAGCGACACATCTGGACGGGGTGCGGCAAGCCAATGGGCGCGGCGGTAAAATTTCAATGATCCTGATGGGCGAGCAACACGAGGTGGAAATGCATTTGCCACAGGCTTATATGGTCACGCCGAAGCTAACAGGCGCTCTCAAAGCTGTGCGCGGC
>JAYODZ010000141.1:0-4134 GCA_038106515.1 Rhodobiaceae bacterium | reverse complement strand
GGCATATCCTGTACGAAAACTGGCAAGGCAAAAGCGCTTTTGACGGCGGGTTTACGCCAGACCGCCATTCTATCTATCGCATTTATTCCATGACCAAACCGATCACATCGGTTGGGCTGATGATGCTGTTTGAGCAGGGTAAATTCCAGCTCAGTGATCCGGTCGCAAAATTCATCCCGAGCTTTAAAAATGTGCAGGTCTTCGACAGCGGCACGTCGCGCGACTATACATTACGCAAGCCTGATCGCGATATGACTATACACGATCTGCTCACCCACCAGTCGGGACTAACATATGACTTCATGATGGATAGCCCCGTCGACGCGCTATACCGCAACAATAAAATAAATGGTGCGCGATCGGAAAAATATGATCTCGCCGAATTTTGCGACCGCGTAGCTGAGATGCCTTTAGTGTTTTCTCCCGGCGAAGCTTGGAATTATTCAGTCTCCACCGATATTTGTGGACGCCTGATTGAAATTATTTCGGGGCAATCGCTCGACGCTTATTTCAAAGATCAGATTCTCGACCCGCTCGGCATGCATGACACCATGTTTACGATCGATGAAGCGCGGCTCGACCGCCTGACCCATAATTACAACCGCGACCCTCTCTCGGGGGAGATTAAACTGGCTGACAGTCCCGAACGCACGATTTATCGTCCAGGGCGCCTATTTCTCTCCGGCGGCGGCGGCTTACTGTCGACCATGAATGATTATGCGCGGTTTTGCGAATTTCTTCGTCGCGGCGGCGAGTTAGACGGCACACGCTTATTAAGCCCGCACACACTAACCAAAATGACATCAAACCATCTGCCAAATAATGAAACAATGATGCAGCGGGCTCGCGGCACTTTTTCAGAGGTCAGCTATGGCGGCACTGGCTTTGGTCTCGGTTTCTCGGTGGTCACCAATCCGACCGAGACTCCAACAGTCAGCTTCGCGGGTAATTATTCATGGGGCGGTCTCGCCAGCACCTTCTTCTGGAACGATCCGGTCAATCAGATATCGGTCATCTTCCTCACCCAGCTCATGCCTTCTGGTGCCTATCCGATACGGCCACAATTGCAGCAATTGGTCTATGGCGCGCTGATCGACTAGAGGTGATCGCTGGCAATCGGCGCATCACCGCCGACGGTGGTGCGATGCATAACGCGCAAATGGCCGTCATAACCGCCATCGGCCAGGTGTTGCAGACAGCGATTATCCCACATCAAAAGCATATTCTGCTGCCATTTATGGCGGTAAATATATTTTTCTTGCACGCTGTGGGCGCAAAGCTCGTCCAATAAGCTCATTGCTTCATCATGCGGCAGGCCGTCAATGCCAATAGTGTAAACTCGGTTAATAAACAACGCGACGCGGCCCGTCTCGGGGTGGACGCGCGCGATCGGGTGCAAATATGTGTCTTCGGCCTCTTCGCTCAGCTTGAACTTCATACTGCGCTGGTCTTGATCCTGCGCATAAACCCCGCGCGGGCTATAGGGTAAAATGGCGCTATGAATACCGCGCAATCCCAAAAGCTTTTGTTTCATGGCATCAGGTAGATCCGCCCAAGCGGCATAGCCATCAGCAAATAGCGTATCGCCGCCGACGGGCGGTGTGACTTTAGAGTGCAAAATGGTTGCCGCCGGTGGCGACGCTTGAAAACTCCAATCCGAGTGCCAGGCAGCGCCAAAATTCGACACAGTTTCTGTTGGCTCGCGCCGTAACTCCAAAATATGCGGATGGTCTGCCAGAGGCTCGATAAATGGATCCTCGCCGAATGGGCCAAATTGCGCGGTAAAGGCTTCGAGCGCCTCGTGGGTTAAGGGTTGGTCGGGAAAGGCCAAAACGTAATGTTCCAACCATGCGGCCCGCACCGCCGACAGATCGGCCGCGCTTAAGGGCGTCGACAGGTCGACCCCCGTCACATAAGCGCCGAATGGTCCCGATGATTTCTCAATTTGCACCATGTCACTCTCCCCAAAAAAAATATGCTAAATCCGCTTGTTCATTCTGTCTACCGCACTATTATCCGAGCCAGTCAAAAGGAGATAAATATGGCACTTCCACGCGTTCTGCAGGGCAATCTCAGGGTTCCTGTTGTCGGCTCCCCCCTGTTCATCGTTTCAGGCCCTGAGCTTGTTACGGCCCAGTGTAAAGCTGGCATTGTCGGCTCTTTCCCAGCCCTCAATGCGCGTCCTGCGGAGGTGCTCGACGAGTGGCTGACACGGATTAATGACGATCTGACACAATACAAAGAAGAAAACCCCGACGCCATTGTTGCCCCTTATGCCGTTAACCAGATTTGCCACAGCTCAAATGATCGCCTAGCGCAGGACATGGAAACTTGCGTTAAGCATCAGGTGCCGATCATCATCACGAGTCTGCGGCCACCTGCCGAGATCGTCGAAGCCGCGCATAGCTATGGCGGGGTTGTGTTTCACGACGTGATTAATGTGAAGCATGCGCAAAAAGCGGCTGAACAAGGCGTCGATGGTTTGATTTTGGTCTGCGCTGGCGCTGGCGGGCATGCCGGAACGCTGAGTCCCTTCGCGCTCGTGCGCGAAGTCAAACAATGGTTCGACGGTACGATATTGGTCTCCGGCGCCATGGGGGACGGCTATGCTGTCGCTGGTGCCTTAGCGATGGGCGCCGATCTTGCCTATATTGGCTCGCGCTTTATCGCGTCCGAAGAGGCCAATGCCGAAGCCGGCTATAAAGATATGTTGGTCGCTTCTGCGGCAGACGATATTGTTTACTCGTCGCTCTTTACTGGCGTACACGGCAATTACCTGAAACCATCTATCGCCGCGGCCGGGCTTGATCCCGACAATTTGCCCGAAGCGGATAAAACAAAAATGAATTTCGGCTCAGGTGGCAACATGGCCTCGAAAGCGTGGAAAGATATTTGGGGCTGCGGTCAAGGTATTGGCGGCATCGAACGCGTACAAACGATTGCCGAGATTGTCGACGGTCTCGAAAAAGAGTTTAAAGCCGCCGTCAGCGACCTTGTCGGTCGCGCGAGCTAAGGGGACACTATGCTTGATCCGTTAATGCGGCGGCTAATTGACCCGCCTTTGAATCGGATCGCGCGCTATAGCCCTGTTTCGGCCAACAGCATCACTGCGCTTGGTTTTATTTGCGGCCTCGCCAGCGCCGGCGCCACCGCGCGCGGTCGGATGGATTTAGCGCTATTATTCTTGCTCGCCAACCGCTTTGCTGATGGCCTCGACGGAGCCGTTGCGCGACATCGTCAGAGTGCTTCAAATTTCGGGGCCTATGCCGATATTGTCGCCGATTTCTTAATATGGTCAATTTTGCCGCTGAGCTTTATTTGCCTATCGCGCGACAATGCGGTAGCCGCCGCCATTTTGCTCTCGAGCTTTGCGATGTCGATGACCGTATTTCTTGCCTTTGCCGTGATGGCCGAAAAACTATCTCTGACCTCTGAAGCGCAAGGCAAAAAAGGGTTTTTTTACCTAGCAGGCCTAGCCGAAGGCACCGAGACAATCTTGTTCTTTATTGCGTGTATGATCTGGCCCGAGAATTTTATCACCTTTGCCTTAGTCTTTGCCGTTATCGTTTATTGCTCCGTCCTTGGCCGCATTATCGTCGCCGGCAAACAGCTCGGCTAACACTTCCTAGGAGGACTGCATGCCTATTTTCGGGCCCGATATTACGCTTGATCCCTCGGTCTATCTGCACGAGACGGCCTATCTTTATGGCAAGATTTCAATCGGTCCTGAAAGCTCGGTTTGGCCGCAAGTGGTCATGCGAGCCGAGCTTTACGAAATCAAAATTGGGGCGCGGAGCAATATTCAAGATTTTGTCATGATCCATGTCGGCGTAGCAACCCCGACACTTGTCGGTGACAACTGCTCTATAACGCATCACGCCACTCTGCATGGCTGCACGATCGGCGATAATTGTCTGATCGGCATCAACGCAACTTTGATGGATGGCAGTGTCATTGGTGCCAATTCGATCGTTGCTGGAAATGCCATCGTCACCGAAAACAGCGTCTTTCCGGAAAATTCAGTCATTGCTGGCGCGCCCGCCAAAGTCATCGCCAGCCGCGATTGTGGTGATGCCAATCAACTCAATGCGCGGTTTTATTGCGAGAATGCCAAGAACTACCGGCAAGGGATTT
>JAYODZ010000140.1:251-4158 GCA_038106515.1 Rhodobiaceae bacterium | reverse complement strand
GTTAACCCCAACAACACCAATTTTTGCGCCAGGATAGAATGACAGCCTTATGTCCTTAAGGACTTGTTTGCCGCCAGCATAAGTCTTGGACAAACGATCCATTACATAAACATATTGATAAGACGCCATCGACGCTGCTCCTCTACCGCGGGTGATTCAGTTGCGCGATCATAGCACTAGCATCGAGGCGATGCACCAGCTCGGCGCGCACTTCCTGCCATTTAAAACGAACTGAATTGATTACGATGTCCTCGTCCAAAACTTTTAAATCATCAATCAAGGGGGCCTCCGCGATAACGGATCTTACGCTACGTTGAAAGGCAGCATCACCCGACACCATTTTTGGCCAGTCGATCAGCCGAAAACGCACCAATTCGGCTTCGCGCAAACTCTGCATCTCGGCGTCAGGAAGGGGATCTACCGCCAACTTTTCAAGAGCATTAAGGAATAAGGCAGACGCCAACTCAGGCGCTTGCACGGCGCCTGCTCGATCCTCTATAGCCACCCGCGCCGCCGCAAACACCGCTAGATCGCTGGCGCAAGCAACAAACACCCGGTTGCGCGCTGGCCGCAATGCGGCATTAAACTGATCGTCATTGAAAAGCTGAAAATGTTGCAAGCCAGCCCGCGTGCGAATGTATCCATAGAGAGTCGTTTGCGCGACATAAGCTGCCCTATAACCGACAAAAACACTAAAATATAGGTTGGGGTCTATGGAATTATCCCTACCCCAGATTGCAAATTTACCGATAATTGCGTGGAAATAATCACGAACGCGCATCATGCCTCCCTTAAAATGGCTTTTATATGTTTTCTTTTTGGATCACAATAACAGCACTAGTACTTCGATTGTCTATGTGAATAGTGCTTAAATACGTGGCTAAAAAAACAAAGATATTATGGAGGGGATAATGTCAAAAATTGAAAATGCCGAAGCTCACTGGAGCCGAACGCGGAACCTAACCATCCTTACCTTGATTATATGGTTCTTCTTTTCATTTGTTGTCCATTGGTTTGGACCGCAACTCAATGAGTTTAAGTTTCTCGGTTTTCCATTCGGCTTTTATATGGCCGCCCAAGGGTCTCCGTTAATTTTTGTGTTGCTTATTATTTGGTCTGTCCGGCGTCAAGAGAAGATCGATGCCGATTGTGGCGTAGGCGAATAGGAGGTACGGGTTATGCAAGAACGAGCTTCCTTTATTGATAACCTGCCGAAGGTTTATGGCCTTTACACGGGTGGGTTTTTTATTTTCATCGCCCTTATGGCTTTGCTTGAACAAGTTGGCGTTTCAGCCGAGACGATAGGCATTTTATTCGTCGCCTTCACTGTCGTAATTTATGCCGCAATCGGTTGGTTATCACGCACCATGCAGGTTGACGCCTATTACGTCGCCGGGCGCGAAGTCCCAGCTCTCTATAATGGCATGGCCACCGCCGCCGACTGGATGTCTGGCGCTTCGTTTGTCGCCATGGCGGGCGGGGTTTATTTTGGTGGTTATAGCTATCTCGCCTTTATTGTCGGCTGGACCGGTGGTTATGTGCTCGTGAATTCCTTGTTGGCACCTTATCTACGGAAATTCGGCTGTTACACTGTTCCCGATTTCGTTGGAACGCGCTATGGCGGCAATTTATCCCGCTTGATCGCCGTGGTTATTTTGGTCGTTGCCTCTTTCACTTATGTGACAGCGCAAATCAACGCAACTGGCACGATTGCGGCGCGCGTGCTGCAAGTCCCCTTCCAGTTGGGTGTGTGGGTCGGGCTTTTGGGCATTCTTTTCTGCTCCATGCTTGGCGGCATGCGGGCTGTCACGTGGACACAAGTGGCACAATATATTGTGCTAATCGTCGCCTATCTGATCCCCGTGTTCTGGATGTCCAACATGCAAGGCTTCGGGATTATCCCGCAAATTTCATACGGACCTGCGGTCGAACGCATTTCTGAACTCGAGATCCTCCACAATGTTGGCGGTATGCCAGCTAGCGAGGCTCTGGGCGGTCTTCCCGTGCTAAAAAATCTGCACTCTGAAGTGGCCCCGAATGCTATGCAGAGTTGGAAATTTGTCACGCTGGTCTTGGTTTTAATGGCCGGCACCGCGTCGCTGCCGCATATTTTAATGCGCTATTTCACAACCCCGTCGGTCAAAGATGCTCGGCGGTCTGTGGCATGGTCTTTGTTCTTCATCTTCCTGCTGTATTTTACAGCGCCGACTTTGGCGACACTGACCAAACTGCAAATCCTAGACCCCAATTTGGCCACTGGCATTATCGGCAAACCCTTTGCGGAGGTCGCGGCGATTGACTGGATTCAAAAATGGGGCAATGTCGGCTTCCTTGCAATCGCCGACAGCAACATGGATGGCATTTTGCAAATCAATGAATTTGCCATGCGGGGCGATATCGTGGTGCTTGCGACGCCTGAAATTGCTGGCTTACCTTATGTGATTTCGGGCCTCGTCGCCGCTGGCGGGATGGCCGCTGCCATGTCAACAGCCGATGGTCTGCTGCTGGCGATCGCCAATGCCCTATCGCATGATCTCTACTACAAGATCATCGACCCCAAGGCCGATACCCGCACCCGCTTGATTGTGGCGCGTATTCTGCTGGTCGGTATTGGTGCCCTTGGCGCCTTCATTGCCAGCCTCAATCTTACCAATATTTTGGGGGCAGTGGCGTGGGCCTTTAGCTTTGCTTGCTCTGGTCTCTTCTTCCCGCTCATTATGGGTGTTTGGTGGAAACGGGCCAATCGCGCCGGCGCCATTGCCGGTATGGGATTGGGTTTCTTAAGCGGTGCCTATTACCTGTATTACGTCAAATTTGCTGGCGGCGCGCCGATCCTAGGGCTCGACCATCTGCGATTTGGCATTGTTGGAATGGCTGTCAGCCTAGTCTCTATGGTGGTTGTCTCGCTTCTAACAGCACCGCCAAATGAAGAGATCCAAGCTATGGTTGATGAAATTCGTATCCCGACAGGCGCAACGATTGTCGGTAACGAAAAATAAAACTGCCTGCGTTACAAAGGTGGGGCTTCGGCCCCACCTTTTTTGTGTCTCAACGTCGTTCGGGAGGTGACTTTGGCAACCGCATTTCCAATTTGGGTAATTGTTATCGATTATATTCTCGGAGCGGTCATGTGGACCCTGATCGGCCGCACCGCCATGGGGTTTTTTCTACCTGAAAATTCCAACTTCTTTTTCATGCGATTTTTTGTTAGCGCCACGAACCCGCTGGTTCGGCTATGGCAACCGATCACGCCCGGGTTTTTAATTCCGCCGCTCATTCCGCTCTATGTCGCCTGGTTCTTTTACCTAACGCGGTTTTACCTCATGCCTTGGTTGATGGGCTACTCGGTCATGGGTATGTTGTCATTTCCGCTGGAGGGCGAAATCGCCGCCAGCCTCTATAAAATGTTCAACCCATAAAAAATGGCCGGCTAGGCCGGCCATCTCTGTTTGGTTTTAAAAACCTATTGAATTAAAAAATCATCATGGCTTCGCGCACGATCATGGCACCAAGCGCAACCCACGACAGCGCAAAGATCGCAAACCGCAGCATCACAATGTTAATTGTGATTTGCACCAAAGAATGCACAACCCGCAGGAGCACAAAAGCCCAAGCCAGTTGCACATGGGTTTCATCACCGTGCCCCATGACTGCGATCGCTAATGCAATGGCATAAAACAGCGTCGGCTGTTCAAACAGATGATTATAATTATCTGCAACCTGCGCGACATTGGATGGCAGGCTAATGTCTTTCACATGCTTTGCGGCTTGTGGGTCGATGCCAGCTTTCTGCATCGCTGGAATGCGTTTCACATACATCCAAATGCAGATCAAGGTCGTCCACAAACCGAGGACGACGACTGGCTGAATAATTGCTGTTGAACTCATATATCCCTCCCTATGAAAG
>JAYODZ010000140.1:0-241 GCA_038106515.1 Rhodobiaceae bacterium | reverse complement strand
AACAAGCGTGCAATTATTCTTGAGACCTGTAAATACGTCTATTTATTGAATTGGTCGCGCATTGTGCCAAAGAATTGACGCTGCCGCGGTGAGCTAGAGCAGTCGGCCACCAATTTCACAAGCTCTCGTACCCGCACGAGCTCCCCGTCATAGGCAAAATCGGGATAAGCGGGGCTCACTGCAAGCTGGATTTTGCGATTATCGAGCAGCCGCATATGGGCGACCCCGTCGGAAAAATGTG
>JAYODZ010000139.1:0-4192 GCA_038106515.1 Rhodobiaceae bacterium | reverse complement strand
ACCAGAACCAGCGGACAATCAGGTGCTTGGTAGTTTTGCGACAGCGCAGCCAGATTATTGCTCAAGGTCATACTGTAAACGGCATTAGCTCGAAATTGCGGCGGTTGCAGTATCAACGCCAAACCAACCTGTTCGGCATAATCGGCCGGCGCCTCCTCCGGCCAAAAGTTACGCGCAACACCTGCTTGTAATTGCGAGCGGCCATATTTTGTCAGTATCATATGCGTGAAAATGGCACCAACCACTGGCATGGTTACCAATTTCTCGTACCAGACTGGCTGACCTTTCCACGGGTAAAGCGGCGGCGCAATCGCCATGACGCCGGATAATTGATCGCCATAGGCCATCGCCATAGCCATGGCGACGCTCCCACCCCAGCTATGCCCGACGATAATCGGGCGCGTCACACCAATATCGGCAAGTGCTTGCATGATGGCACGGCCTTGCGCTTCAGGGGATGCAAGATCGTGATTGGCAACGCTGTTTTGACTATAGCCGATGCCAGGGCGATCAACGGCGATCACTTGCGTTTGCTCGCGCAAATGCGGTGCAAAAGCTTGCATGACGTCGCGCGCCGAGCCGCTTGACCCGTGGATCAAAACGATCGGTGCCAAATCGCTCGATTGCCCTTCGGACAGGACATGCAAACGACCACCTTGAAACGGAATATCTTGACCAGACGGAGGATGCGCATCGCGAATGCGACGCCGCAAATGCGCGTCATGCGCCCATAAACTCAGAAAAAAACCAAAAACAACGACAAAGCTGGAAACGACCACTGCCTTGAAAAAGTCTTGCGACGATTATCCCTGGCGAGCTTTAAAACGCTTATTGACTTTGTTGATAACGAAAAGCCGCCCACGCCGACGAACCAGCTGGTTTTTCTGGTGGCGATCACGCAAAGACTTTAAAGAGTTGCGGACTTTCATTACTTGCTCCTTGACTAGGCGGCACAGAGTTTCCGCCAATTTGAGGCGCAAAATAGTGGTCCGACCCGCTCTTGTCAAGCGACCCGAAGATTTTATCAGATGCGACATGAACACGCTTGGCATTTGGCGAAATTTCGTTAGTTTCGGCGCCATGACTCAAGGCATCATCTCAATATCCAATGGCGGCCAACAGGCGCAAATCCCGGATCGGGAGCGTCTCAATTTCCAACCGCGTTGGTTTCAGGCCGCTTTGGCGCAAGCGCCGCGCTGTATTCGCATACCTTTTCAAGGACACCAGATTGCGGCGCGCGAATGGAAACCAGCGCGGCCCGCACCTGGGATGGTTCTTGTCCATGGTAATGGCGCCCATGCGCGCTGGTGGGATTTCATCGCCCCGCTTCTGCTTCCACATTATCACGTTGTGGCTTTTGATTTCCCTGGTATGGGTGACAGCGATTGGCTGCCGCATTATTCGCGCGAGATTATGGCCCAAGCCCTGATCGAAGTGGTCCGCGCTAGCAATTTTACCGGTAAGCCAGCCATCATTGCCCATAGTTTTGGCGGCATGGTCAGTGTTCTTGCGAGCTATCTCTATGGTAACGAATTGGCGGCGACGCTAATCTGCGATTATATTTCGCCGCCGCCCGAATTTCATAAAGAATGGTATGACGACCGCTCTGACTCGCCGCCAACCCGCGTCTATGACAGTTTTGAGGCGGCCTATCAGCGCTTTCGCTTACTACCAGAGCAACCATGCGAGAACGAATTTATCGTCGATTATATCGCCCGCCACTCGATTCGCGATCTTTCGGGCAACGACGGCGTGCACCGCGATGATCGCCAAGGCCCCGGCTTTACTTGGAAATTTGACACCAAAATCTATGACGACTTTCCGATTGGGGATGACCTCTCGGAAAAATGGCAAGCCATCAAAATTCCGCTCGCCTATATGTTTGGCGGCCTAAGCCATAATAGCGATGTCCGTGAATTCACTCAGCCCGCCATCCGCGAGCATGTGCGCGCGGTTCGGCCAGATGTGCCATTTTACGAAATCCCAGGTGCACACCACCACATAATGCTCGACCGGCCGCATGCGTTTGCTGGCGCCGTTGCATCTCAAATGGAACAATGGCGCGCCGCGGGGTCGTTTCCGCTTTAGAGCCACACCGGCATTTTAATATTTAGAGTGCCGGTCGGGGTTAGATAGGGTTTCTTGCTCGATCTCTCGCGTATCGACGGCATTAGATAATGCTTCAATATCTGAACGGCGCAGAACCCACAGCATCAAAAAGCATAAGACAAAGGCTATCCAAAACGGCCCCGTATGGTGGATCAGGTAAACCGGCATAGCGATCAGCGGCACAAAAATAATGCCCACGGCCGCGGTGGAGCTGATATATCCGGCCGCAACCCCTTGTTCGCCGCCATCAACTGCGAGCGACGCACCTGCCGCCACGCCGGGTCGCAACAGCCCCATACCCAGCCCCTGCACCGTCAAAGCGCAAACAAAAAGCCCCGGACTGATCGGGAGCAATAGCAGCCCCGTGCCAATAATGGTGATCCAGATGCCCGACAGCAATAACATCCGCACCGATAAATTTAGCCGTGGAATGGCGACAAGCTGGGCAAACAGGGTCGCCATCGCCATGGTCATCATGCCGATACCAACGAGCTGAGCCGTGTCGGACGTCGATAAATGTAAAGAGTCCATAACAAAAAAGGCCGCTACCTGCATAACAGCCGCCTGCGCCAGCGAGACCACCACCCCCATAAAGAGGAAAGGACGCAAGCGCTCGTCATATAAGCTCAAAGGCTTCTGACCACTTCCCCGCCGTGATTTCGGAGCTCTGCGTTCGGGCAGGAAAATAAAAACCGCCAAAGCGCCACCAAGGGCAAACATCGACAAGGCAAAAAATGGTAATAATAAATGGATGGCGGCCAAGGCGGCGGCAAAGCCGGGGCCGACAACTGTGCCCATGCCAAATGCCGCCCCAATCGCCGCAACGCCAGATGTCCGCTCTTTACGGGTCGTCCGATCTGCGACATAGGCTTGCGCCGCCGAGGGCGTGCCAGCGCCAAAAAAGCCAAATATGGATCTGACGGCAATCATCATCGCGTAAAGTGTTACTAGAGGGAGAAGGCCTTGCTGCCCCACCAGCAACAGAATTGCGAACCCGCCCGTCGATATGCCAAAGCCCGCCAAGCCGATAAGAATAACGGGTTTGCGGCCCCAATTATCACTGATCCGTCCCCAAATCGGGCTCATAATCACCCACAATACGGCCGACAAAGTAAAAATCGCACTGACTTGAATTTCACTCAAACCGAGATCGCGACCAATCGGTGGAAACAGAGCAAAAAATAGAGACTGCCCCATACCAAGCGATAAGAGGCTGATAAAAAGAATAATCAGCCCGCGCCGTCGCTCTTCTGGCGTGGTTTGAACTGCCTCAACAGGCTTTTCCGAAGCTACTTTTTTAGTCATGCAATGACGCTATCCGTGATCACTTCAAGTAATATTAAAGACCGCATTAAAACCAGTCTCCCCCTGACTTAGCACGATCATAATCGCTTTTCGCCATCATTTCGACGAGCGTCTCAAAATTCACTTGCGGCGACCATCCGAGACGCTTTCGAGCGCGGGCGGCATCGCCGGCCAAAGCTTCGGGCTCAGTGGGACGGAAAAAATTCTTATCGATCGCAACCAGCTCACGCCCCGAGGCGCGATCGAAGCCGCGCTCTGTCACCCCCTCGCCTTCCCATTGTATATCAAAGCCGAGGCAAGACGCCGCCGCATTCACCCAATCTCGAACTGAATGCGTGACACCAGAGGCCACGACATAATCATCTGGCTGATCATGCTGCAACATTAACCACATCGCCTGCACCATATCGCCAGCAAAACTCCAGTCGCGTCGCGCATCGAGATTGCCAAGCCGCAATATCTTTTGCCCACCACAGGCCATGAGCGCTAGGTTGGCGGTAATCTTGCGGGTTACAAATTCAAGCCCCCGATAAGGGCTTTCATGATTAAACATCAGCCCCGAACAGCTAAACAGGCCATGCGCCTCGCGATAATTTACCAGCGACCAATGCGCCAATAATTTAGCGACCCCATAGGGTGAACGCGGCTGCATTGGCGTCGCTTCGGCGACCATCCCCTCTTGCGCCCGACCAAAAATCTCCGACGAGCTGGCCTGAAATAACCGCGCCTGTCCGCCCGTTAGACGAATAGCCTCGAGCAGTCGGATTGTCCCTAGACC
>JAYODZ010000138.1:0-4202 GCA_038106515.1 Rhodobiaceae bacterium | reverse complement strand
GACTTTGTCGACGCAATCTTCTACTGTGACGCGAGCCATTCAAAAATCCTTCTAAATTTGGGACTGCAGTTAACACAGGTTTTATGGCCATCCTCCGATTTTTGCAAGAAAAAACAGCCTTTTCGATGTGTTAGGCGATTTTTGGCGAGGAATTTAGGCATTTTGCCACCGATCTGGGGCTTTACGGTACAGCAATCATGCGCGCCGGCCTATTCCTACCCGCATCTGTGTTGGTAAGGCCTGCAAAAGCTCTTCTACGGTGAGCTGGCTCACAGGATGCCGCCAACCCGGCGCCACGTCGCGTAAAGGCCGCAAAACGAAGCCGCGCTGATGCAACCGCGGATGCGGTAAAATCGGGGTCGCGCGGTGCTTTAAGCCGCGGTAATCAATCAGATCGAGATCGATAATGCGTGCGCCCCAGCGAATTCGGCGCTCGCGACCCATCTCCAATTCAATTTTATGCAGAATTTTGAGTAGCGATCTGGGCGGCTTCACCGTGCTTACCCTAATCACCATATTGAGATAATCGCCCTGCCCCCGTGGCCCGATTGGCCGCGTTTGATAGATCGCCGAGCGAGCAACCAGTTTTATGCCGTGCGCCGCCAAGGCCTGTATTGCCGCCTCTAAAACAGCTTCAGATGTGGCATAGGCCCCTTTGAGATTGCTCCCCAGAGCGATTAATATCATGGCGGCGCCTCTCAGCGAAATCGGGCTAGAATCAGATAGAAAACATAGCATGAGTGAGAAAATAACGAGCGATAATATCCCACCCGAACCGGCAAAGACCTGCCATCTCTGCCCGAGGCTTGCTGCCTATCGCGAGCAGAACCAAGCCGAGCACCCTGAATGGTTCAACGGCGCTGTCGGATCGTTTGGCGCGTCATCGGCGCGACTATTAATCGTTGGCCTCGCTCCTGGCGTAACTGGGGCCAATCGAACAGGACGCCCCTTTACCGGTGATTATGCTGGCGATCTCCTCTATGCCACGCTCGACAAATTTGCATTTTCACAGGGGCGTTATGACCAACGTGCTGATGATGGCCTCGTGATGATCGATAGCATGATTAGCAATGCTGTACGCTGCGTACCGCCGCAAAACAAGCCGACCAGCGATGAAATCAATCAATGCCGCTCGTTTTTACAAGCCCGCATCGCCGCCCTTCCTAACCTTAAAGCCATTTTAACGCTCGGCAAAATTGCCCATGACAGCACCATAAAAGCCTTGGGTGGACGTCTGAAGGACTACCGATTTGCACATGGCGCTATGCACCAGCTCGCGACTTATAATATTGTGAATAGCTATCACTGCTCGCGCTACAATACGAATACAGGGCGTTTGACGACACCGATGTTTGAAGAGGTGTTTGCTACCCTGCGTGACCTCTTACCCCCGCTCGCGCAATAGCCGCGCCTTATCCCGCGACCAATCCCGTTGTTTTTCTGCCTCGCGGCGATCTGCTTTTTTCCGTCCCTTGGCCAGCCCAAGCAATAATTTGGCACGCCCTTGAGCGTTGAAATACAGCTTTAATGGTACAACCGTCATGCCGTCGCGTTGCACCGCCGCCATCAAGCGATTGACTTCGCGGCGATGCATCAAAAGTTTCCGCGGCCGCGTCGCTTTATGGTTAAACCGATTGCCTGCCGTATATTCGGGGATATCAACATTTAAAACATAGGCTTCGCCACGCTCGAAACTGGCATAAGCGTGCGCGAGATTAGCCTTACCCGCACGCAAGGATTTAACCTCGGTGCCTTGGAGCACGAGCCCAGCTTCGATCTCGCTTGAAATCTCGTAATCGCGGCGGGCACGGCGATTCTCAGCTATAACGCCATCGCCGCGGGCACTTTTCTTTCTGCCGCCGCTTCTCGAGGACATTTTCCTAAATCAGCCCAAGGCTATCCAAAACGCTGTCGACAGCGCGCGCCGTCTCTGGCGCAATGTCCACCAGAGGAAGTCGCAAATCGGCTTTACAGTGGCCAACACGCGAGACAGCATATTTTACAGGACCAGGGCTGGTCTCCTTAAACATAACATCATGGAGAGGCGATAATTTATCATGCAATTCGAGAGCCGCCGCGTAATTGCCAGCCAAGCAAAGCTCTTGGAACTGCGCACAAAGACGCGGTGCGACATTGGCAGATACAGAAATACAGCCCAAGCCGCCATTCGCCATAAAGCCAAGCGCTGTCGCATCTTCGCCCGATATCTGGACAAAATCCTCACCACAGGCGAGACGTTGCAGACTGACCCGTGCGAGATTGGCTGTCGCGTCTTTGACGCCAACGATATGAGGCAATTTAGCTAACCGTCCCATCGTTTCAACCGACATGTCGACCGCACTTCGCGCCGGCACGTTGTAGATAAATTGCGGAATCGAGCCAACCGCCTCATGAATGGCAGCAAAATGAGCGTAAAGGCCTGCCTGCGTCGGGCGATTATAATAAGGCGTTACAATCAAAGCGCCATCGGCCCCAGCTGCCTCCGCATGCCGCGTTAGGTCAATCGCTTCGCTGGTCGCGTTCGAGCCGGTGCCCGCCATCACGGGTACACGGCCCGAGGCAGCCTGAATGACTACCTCGACCACACGCTTGTGCTCATCGTGGCTCAAGGTTGGCGACTCGCCTGTTGTCCCACTCGGGACAATCACATGCGTGCCTTCTTTGATATGCCATTCAACGAGCCCAGCGAGAGCGTCCTCATCAACCCGATCATTCTGAAAGGGTGTGATTAACGCCACCATGGATCCGCGCATGGACGACAATTTGCTCATTGGAAATACTCCTTTAGTCCGCCCTGCTATAGCACATAACTACCCATCCCGACCAGCGCCGTTAAAATAACGACTCATCATGCCGGTGCCGTCTGGACGACAATTCTGCCTTCACGGGCGTCCAAAAATTGCTACGATAATCATCGCGAGTAACAAATTGGGGAGTATTTGCAATGTCTGGTTTGGTAAGGCGAACGCAACGAAGCTTCGCTATTGTCGGCGATACCGCCATATCAGAAATTGACCATCTGGCGCTCGACGCTTTCTGGCAACGCGCTATCAAGCAACACCCTGAGCTCGACCGCGACCATACAGTGCGCTGGATCGGTATTGACCAAAACTCCAGCGAATTGATAATCGACTATATTAAAAGCGGCGAAAAAACGGCGACATTCACTCTTCCTTGGGTCAATCAGGCCGAGGGCTATCCCGACGGCCATCTCGGCCTGCCGATTATTTTACTTTCCTATTTCGGTGCGCCCGAGCTCATTGTGCAGGTCACCAGCGTCGAGCCCGTCACATTTGGCGATATTGATGATCGCGTAACTAGGCTTGATGGACCACCCGTTCGCGACCCTGAAATCTGGATTCCGCTCCATACAGAATATTGGAACGGCATATTAGCTAACTATAATCGTGAGGTGACACCTGAAATGCCCGTGCTGGTTGAGCACTTCACGCCTGTCTACTACGACGACGGTCGCAAATAAACTCACCGGCGCTTAGCGATCACATTCATGCTGGCATAACCATTAACGAAGTTTGACTTCACCCGAACAGGTTCCTCGACCAAAGTGATGCTCTCAAATTTTTCTAAAATCAGTTGCCACAAAATACGCAATTGCAATTCTGCTACGCGCAAGCCCATGCAACGATGAATACCAAAGCCGAACGATAAATGTCGATTACCATTCTCGCGGTCGAAACGAATACTACGCGGGTCGTCGAACACATCCTCGTCGTGATTGCCTGAATAATACCACATAATAACCTTGTCGCCCTTCTTGATGGTTTTACCGCCGATTTCGACATCTTCAAGGGCGGTACGCCGCATATGCGATAGCGGTGTTTGCCAGCGAATAACCTCGGCCACCATTTTATCAATGAGGCTCGGATCGGCACGTAGCTTATCAAATTCTTCAGGAAACTTATTCCACGCATTAATACTCGCCGACATCGAATTGCGGGTGGTGTCATTCCCTCCGACAATCAGCAACATCAAATTGCCGAGAAAATTCATCGCGTCCATGTCTTTGGTATTGGGGTCTCGCGCCAGCATCGACACCAGATCAAAGCTCGGCGAACCATTGGCGCGGGCCTCGCGAAGACGAGTGAAATAAGTCAGGCACTCGACCAGGCCTTCAACGCGTTTTTCGTGGCCGGGAAAGTGATCCGTGCCCTCGGACGATGTCGTAATATCGGACCAATAGG
>JAYODZ010000009.1:0-28045 GCA_038106515.1 Rhodobiaceae bacterium | reverse complement strand
CAGATAAACACCGTGACGAAGTTGCGGCACAAAAACAGGTGCAAGACGTGTTGAACAAATTAGCCGAACGACCAAAAGGCGCGCAGAGCGATGAGCCGCGCATGGATTTTGATACGGGGCACTCTTCCGTTCAATATCACGCGCGCCCTGTAGTTCAGACTGATCCGAGCCGCGATGCGCTTTTGACCGAATTCGGTAAAGCGACATTGCTCGACCGTTATTTATTGCCAGGTGAGAGCTTTCAGGATTTGTTTGCGCGCGTCGCGTCTTTTTATGGCGATGATGAAGCGCATGCGCAACGCCTTTACGACTATATTTCCAAACTATGGTTTATGCCGGCAACCCCTGTTTTGTCTAATGGCGGTACCGATCGCGGCCTGCCAATTTCGTGTTTTTTGAATGAGGCCGATGACAGCCTCGGCGAGATTGTCGATTTGTGGAACGAAAATGTTTGGCTGGCAGCGCGCGGCGGTGGCATTGGTAGCTATTGGGGTAATTTGCGTTCGATCGGCGAGCGAGTCGGCCAAAACGGTAAGACCTCAGGGATCGTTCCCTTTATTCGGGTAATGGATAGTTTGACGCTCGCGATTTCGCAAGGCTCGCTCCGGCGCGGCTCGGCGGCGGTTTACCTGCCGGTCGATCATCCAGAAATTGAGGAATTTATCGAGATCCGTCGCCCCACAGGCGGCGACCCGAATCGCAAGGCGCTTAACTTGCACCATGGCGTCTTGGTCTCCGACGCCTTTATGCGGGCGGTCGAGCGCGACGAGGAATGGGCGCTACGAAGCCCGAAAGATGGCTCGGTACAAGCAAGCTTGAAAGCGCGTGATTTGTGGATCCGCATGTTGACGGCGCGGATTGAAACGGGTGAGCCTTATATTGTGTTTAAAGACACGGTGAATAACACCCGTCCCGAGCATCAAAAACTGCTCAATCTGGAAGTGAAAACATCGAATTTGTGCTCTGAAATCACGCTCCCAACTGGCGAAGACCATCTCGGCAATAAACGCACGGCGGTTTGTTGTTTGTCTTCACTAAATGCCGAAAACTTCATGGAGTGGATGAATGATGAGCAGTTTATTCCAGATGTCATGCGCTTTCTCGATAATGTTTTGGAAGACTTTATCCAACGGGCCCCAGATGAAATGGCGAAAGCAAAATACTCGGCACAGCGTGAGCGGAGTGTTGGGCTTGGAGTAATGGGTTTCCACTCCTTCTTGCAAGCCAATATGGTGCCGTGGGAATCGGTGATGGCGAAAGTATGGAATAACCGGATCTTCTCGCATATTAAAGAACAGGTGGATATAGCTTCGCGTCAATTGGCAGAGGAGCGCGGGCCCTGTATGGATGCTGCCGAGTGCAATATGATGGAGCGTTTCTCCAATAAGACAGCGATCGCACCGACCGCCTCGATCTCGATTATTTGCGGCGGCACCAGCCCCGGCATTGAGCCGATTGCAGCCAACAGCTTCACCCATAAAACCTTGTCGGGTTCGTTTAACGTGCGCAATCGCCACTTAACAAAATTACTCGAAGAAAAAGGCTATAACACGCAAGATATTTGGTCATCGATCGTTACCTCGGGCGGTTCGGTACAGCATCTCAACTTCCTAACGGATGACGAAAAGGCTGTATTTAAAACGGCTTTTGAAATCGATCAGCGTTGGCTCATCGAGCTGGCAGGTGACCGCGCCGAGATGATCGACCAAGCGCAGTCACTAAATGTCTTTTTGCCGGCAAATATTCACAAGCGCGATTTGCATCAAGTGCATTTCCAGGCTTGGAAGCGGGGTGTGAAAAGCTTGTATTATTGCCGTTCGCTCTCGATCCAACGCGCCGAGCGCGATGAGACAAAATTCGAGGCTCCCGCCGAGGCCAATGATTATGAAGAGTGTCTGTCCTGCCAATAGGCACCCCCACTATTTTGAACAGGAGTTATGAATGTCACTTTTGGAAGATCGTGTAGTCTACAAACCCTTCCGTTATCCATGGGCGTATGACGCGTGGTTGACCCAGCAACGCATTCACTGGTTGCCGGAAGAAGTCCCCTTGGCTGAAGACGTCAAAGACTGGCACAAAAAGTTAACCGGTGCGGAGCGTAATCTGTTGACGCAGATCTTCCGCTTTTTCGTGCAAGCTGATGTGGAAGTGAATAATTGCTACATGAAGCATTACAGCCAGGTGTTTAAGCCCACCGAAGTGCAGATGATGCTGGCAGCATTTTCCAATATGGAAACGATCCATATCGCGGCCTACTCGCATTTGCTCGACACGATTGGCATGCCCGAAGTCGAATATGAAGCCTTCCTCAAATATAGCGAGATGAAGGACAAATATGACTATATGCAAGAATGGGGGGTTGAAACAAAAGCCGATGTCGCCAAAACGCTGGCGGTGTTTGGCGGCTTTACCGAAGGTTTGCAACTGTTTGCCAGTTTCGCGATTTTGATGAATTTCCCGCGCTTCAATAAAATGAAAGGCATGGGGCAGATTGTTACCTGGTCGGCGCGCGATGAAACCCTGCACACCAATTCGACGGTGAAATTGTTCCGGACCTTTATCGAGGAAAATCCGGAAATTTGGACCGAAGATATGCAGCGTGACCTCTACCGCGCCTGCGAAACCGTTGTAACGCATGAAGATGCCTTTATTGATCTCGCCTTTGAAATGGGTGGTGTCGAGGGCCTCGAAGGCGACGAGGTGAAGCAATATATCCGCTTTATTGGCAATCGTCGCTTGAGCCAATTGGGTCTTAATCCGATTTACGATGTTGAAAAAAACCCTCTGCCATGGATGGACGAGATGCTAAACGGCATCGAGCATATGAATTTCTTTGAAGGTCGTGCTACCGAATATGCCAAGGCGGCCACCGCGGGAACGTGGGACGAGGCGTTCGACTAAGAGCCATGCCGCGCATTATGCGTGATCTCTAAATCATTGGGGCGAAGTCAGAAACTGGGCTTCGCCCTCATGTTTTCTGCGGCCTCTATAATGTCGCATACGAAAGAGGTCATCATGTTGAAAGAAATCTTGCTCGGCCAAGCGACGGCGCCGATTGAAGCTATTGGTAAAGTTTTGGATACGCTGTTCACCTCCGATAAGGAGCGCCTCGACAAGCAGGTGATATTAAGCCGTCTGGCGACCCAGTCGGAAATGGTGCAGGCCGAGATCAATAAAATCGAGGCCGGGCAAAGAACTCTTTTCGTCGCCGGCTGGCGCCCCTTCATTGGTTGGATTTGTGGCGTAGGGCTGGCTTATAATTTTATTTTACGCGATCTCATGGCCTGGATCTTCCGCCATAGCGGTGAGGTCGTGGCCTTGCCAGCACTCGACATCGAGGCGTTGATGACCCTACTTTATGCCCTTCTTGGACTTGGGGGCTTGCGGACCTATGAGAAAGTGACGGGCCGCAGCCGTTAAGGCCTACCAACTATCGATAAAAGGCCGTTTTTTGGGTCGGTTCTTCTGCCCGACGGGCATGCTTTTTAGACCTCTCAGGATCCAGCTTCGTGTCTCCATTGGATCGATGACGGCATCGATTTCGTGCACCGATGCGACCGATACGGCTTTGCCAACCTCATAAAAACTCGCCAAAAGCTTATCGAACAGGGCTTGCCGCGCTTCCGCATTCGGTTGGGCGTCGAGCTCGCGTTTATAGCCCAAGGACACAGCGCCTTCGAGACCCATCGGCCCAAATTCGCCGGTTGGCCATGCGAGGCTCATCTGCGGCGCATGAAAACTACCCATAGCCATAGCCTGTGCCCCAAGGCCGTAGCCTTTGCGTAAGACAATCATGAAAACAGGCACCGACAGCGATGCACCCGTCAACAGCAGGGAGGACGCGCGTCGCACCGTCGCCTCTTCTTCATGTTGCGGGCCGACCATAAAGCCGGGCGTGTCGCAAAAGGACAAGATCGGCAGGTTAAAGGCGTCGCATAGCTGTAAAAATCGCGCGGCCTTTTCGGCCGCTGCGGCATCGATCGCGCCACCCAAATGCGTTGGATTATTGGCGATAAAGCCAAAGGCGCGTCCGGCAATGCGCATAAAGCCTGTGATCATGCCAGCGCCATAATCGCGGCGCAGCTCGACCAAGCTGGCGCTATCGGCAACCAGCGCCAGCGCCGCCCGCATATCGTAACTGCGCTTACGGTCTTGCGGCACGATGTGGCGAAGTTTGCGCTGATCAGCGCAGCTATGGGTTTCGGTTTTGCCCTGAAAAAAGCCGAGCAGGGTTTTGGCTTGCGCCACGGCTTCGGCTTCATTCGCAACCACCAGATCGACGACGCCATTTGGTGCTTGCACGGATATCGGGCCGACCTCGTCGGGCGCGTAAGTTCCAAGACCGCCACCCTCGATCATCGCGGGTCCGCCCATGCCGATTGAACTATCTTGCGTGGCAATGGTGATATCAGCACAGCCAAACAAAACCGCATTGCCAGCAAAGCAACGGCCATTATTAATGGCGATCCGTGGGGCCACACCGCTCGATCGCGCGTAGGTCGCAAAGGTCATAACATCGAGCGCAGAGGCCTGAATTTTCGTCATATCTGTATCGCCCGGCCGGCCGCCGCCGCCTTCGGTGAAAAATACCGAGGGCACAGCCCAATCATGCGCCAGCTCTAAAACCCGATCGGTCTTTTTGTGGTTAAACGCACCTTGTGTGCCGGCAAGTACGGTATAGTCATAGGCCAATACAGCAACGCGGCTCGCCTCATCGCCGAATTGATCAGCGTTCACCGTACCAAAGCCCGCCACCATGCCATCGGCCGGCGTGTTATCAATCAGGTCATCGAGCGCGCGTCGCGAGCGTTGCGCGGCAAGAACCAGTTGCCCATATTCGATAAAACTGCCGGCGTCACACAAATCCTCAACATTTTCCCGTGCCATGCGATGGCCGCGGGCGTGGCGTTTAGCAACACTATCGGGGCGGGCGGCATCAAGTGTTTTTGCGAGCCGCACCTGTAGCTCTTGCAGTGTGTCGGGAACGAGGTCGAGATCCTGTTCGGCCTGGGTTTGCGTTTGCCCGCCACGCGCGGCAGTGCTTACGGCAATTGTGATGACCCGCGCTTTTTGATCATGCACCTCGCCGGCGGCCACATGGATCGCAGTGACAACACCATCGACCTTGGCCGAGATCGGGTGATGCATTTTCATCGCTTCCAAAATTACCAAATCTTGATCTTTGCGGATCTCGGCGCCGACCGACACCAGCACGCTATGAATAACCGCCTGCATCGGCATCTCGATGGTTATGGTTTTTTTGCTTTCCGACATATGCCCCTCACGCGTTCGGCCTGGCGGGGCTATGTTCAGTTAGCGCCGCCGAGTTTACTAAAACGATAAAGCCGAAGCGCGAACATGGCTAGGGCTAATGCCGCGACGACCCCTAAAGTGTCACCCAGAAGATAAGCTAAAATCACCTCTAAATGATGATCCGCAGAAATGAATGACTGATAGTTCAGCGTGTTGCCAACCGAGTTCAAGATAGAGGCAATAAAGCCAATGACAATCAGCTTACGCCAATTCATATCTGGCCCCTCTTTAGCAAAAATCGGGTATCCTGATAGGCGCAATATTTCGCAAGCCCAAATCGCTACGCTGCCACCGATAAGGGCGGCCAATAGGTAGTGCCGGACCAGCAGCTCCGCTGGGTCGAAAAATATATAGCCGACGGCAAAATGCGCAATGGTCATTGGAATCAGGCTACGCCAACCATAAAGCCAGGCCATAATGACCCGCACCCCATGCGGTAAAAAAACCAGACAGGCAAAACCTGAGATGCTCGGGATTAAGGTGGCCTGCAAGGGCACAATAATGGATTGGCTTGCGATAAAGGCCGTGCCATAGAGACCCATCGCGGCCAAGATCAAGAACCAAAAATTAGGCCCGATGAGACAATTAATTACGCGAGACAACATTTAGGGGGCTAACGGACGAGCGTGTTAACGGTTTTCTACTAATTTATAAATACCTGTCTTGCGGCCTTCGATAACCTCGATATAGCCTGCTTCGACCAAGTTTTTCAGTGCCCGGTAATAGGTCGGATCAGTGAGATCGCGGCATATTGCGTTGCTTTTGACATCGCGCGAATTGACAGGTTTTTTGTTGTCCCCGACGATCATGCTGATGGCGCTCAATACGCGCCGTTCTGGTTCGGAAAGGCCATCGAGGCCAAGATCCCGCTCCATATCACATAAAACGCTCATTAATTTGCCAAACGCGCTGAGTTCTTTCAATCGCATAAATCACCTGTTTAAATTTACTAAAAAGACTTTTGAAAGTCTCATATATAAAGCTGAAAAGCAACCTAAACGGATGCTTTAACCGAGGCTTAGCGCGAGCTTTCGCTTGTTGTGCAGGCCGTTTTCATCAATAGTAAGGGGCAGTTTGGGGGAGGTTTGAATGCGTAAAGAGCAAATGTCAGCGGATTATATAAACGGTCTCGATATTAGTGATGCTTTTAAGGATATTTTGAAATTGGCGATTGAGCAACCTGTCGATCTCATGCGCATGGAAACGCCAGAGACAGCGGATCAGTGGCGCACAGCCATTGCCGCGATCGATGCTGAGCGCGAGGGTGAAGTTAAGCAACTTCTCAATATGTTGCCTGTTCGCTATGGGCGTGAAGAGTTGGGCGGGGTGCCAATATATCGGATGACGCCAGAAGCTCCGCATCCCGATTTTGCCGATCATGTGTTCTTCCATTTTCATGGCGGCGCTTATGTGTTTAGCGGCGGTCTATCTTGTTTGGTCGAGCCAGCGGTATTGAATATGTATTTACCGATGCCGGCGGTCAGTGTTGACTATGCGATGCCGCCAGATCATCCGGCGCCACGGGCGATTGAGGATGGGCTAAATGCCTATCGCGCTTTGCTACAAGAAATGCCAGCAGAGCGCATTGTCACAGGCGGGACATCGGCCGGAGCGGGCTTGATGTTTGCGGTTTTACAAGCGGCCCGCGATGAGGGGTTGCCGTTGCCGCGCGCGAGTTTTGCCGGCACGCCTTGGGCCGATATAAGTTGCACGGGGGACACGCTCACGAGCTTCGAGGGGCTTGATCGAGTCCTGGTGACTTATCACGGGTTGCTGGGCGGGGCGGCGAAGCTCTATGCCAATGGTATGGATTTAAAAGACCCGCGTGTGTCGCCGCTTTATGGTGATTTTACAGACATGCCGCCATGTTTTTTGGTCAGCGGGACCCGCGATATGCTGTTAAGCGATACGGTCCGTCTGCATCGCAAATTACGTCGTGCTGGCATACGCGCGACCCTCACTTTGTTTGAGGCGCATTCGCATGCCGACTATTTGTTTGGGGCGATGACCCCTGAGGCGGGTGAATTGTTTGCCGAGTTTCACCAATTTCTAACGTCGTGAGGTTATATGCTAACGCCCGCCGATGATTTTCCGCTGCACCAAACGGCCGACCCGATCGCTTTTGCCGGTACGGATCGGAATTTTTATGACCGCTTTTTCTTTAACGGCTATGACGCGGCGCAGGATGTCTTTTTTGCCGTCGCATTAGGCGTTTATCCGCAGCTCAATATTATGGATGCGAGCTTTTGCTTACTGTATGGCGGGCGGCAAATTAATTTGCGCGCCAGCAAGGAAATGAATTTGGACCGCTTGGATCTCACTGTCGGTCCGATCACGATCGATATTGTAAAGCCCCTACAGCTTACCCAAATCAGTATTAACGCGCCCGAGCATGGGTTGGTTGTATCGTTGCGGGCACAGGCACGTCACCATGCGATCGAAGAACCGCGCTTTACCCGCCGACAGGGTGCGCGGGCTTTTATGGACTACACCCGCGCCACTCAAAATGTCAGTTGGGAAGGGCAAATCGAGATCGATGGCGATATGCTGAACCTCAGCGCTGCGGCCTGTTTTGGAACTCGTGATCGCAGTTGGGGAGTCCGGCCGGTGGGCATGGCCGACCCGCAACCCGTTGTGCCGCCGATGGAGCAGCAATTTTATTGGCTATGGACGCCGACCAATTTTGCCGCTCATAGTCTCTATTTCCACACCAATGATGATGCCCGAGGCGAGCCATGGAACCGCCGCGCCGTAATGGTGGATCACGAAACCGGCAGTATGACGCATTTCGATCGCATGGCGGTGCAGACCGATTACGACCCAATGAGCCGGAGGGTGAGTAAGATCGCTGTGCAAATGATCAGCGCGATGGGCGAGATCGAAGCCCGCTTGGTTTGTAGTCCCGTTATTTTTTATATGCATGGTCTCGGTTATGGCCATCCCGAATGGGCGCATGGTCGCCATCACGGTCCGCTTCGTGTGGGCTGCGATCAGATCGATTTGAGCGCCGCGGAAGCGGATTTGCGAGCCGGACAAATTCATCATTTGCATATTCAGGCGCTGAGCCACGTTGAATTGGACTTGCCGCGCGGAACCGTAAAAGGCGCCGGTGTGGTCGAACAATTATTCATCGGCCCGCATGCGCCGAGCGGCTTTACGGGCTTGCTTGATCGGATCACGCCATGATCCCTGACCATCCCGCCAAAATGCCGCTGGATTGGTTGGCTGAGAAATTGGGGCAGGCGCCGTCGGCGCTTCAGGGTATGTCTTTCGCACCGATCGGAACCGGGCAGGTTGGGGACAGTTACCGCTTGCAACTGGACTGGGCGGCGGGTCTGGTTGTGCCGGCGACAATCGTTGCCAAATGTCCGGCTGAAAACGAGACCAGCCGTAACACCGCGCGACAATTGCACAATTACGAAGTTGAAGTGAAGTGGTATCAAAATTTTGCCGCCGCCGCGGCCATTCGTACCCCCCAATGCCTATTCGCCGCGATCGACGAGGATATCGGTAATTTCGTTCTGCTGATGGAGGATGTGGCGCCGGCGCAACAGGGCGATCAGTTGCAGGGCGGCTCGGTCGCCCAGCTGCAGCAAGTCTTGGATGAATTGGCGCATTTGCATGCTTTTAAATGGAATGACGCGAGCCTTGCCGCGATCGATTGGCTGAATTATGCCCGCGGTAACCGCGAATTTATTCGTGGCTTTGTACCAGCAATTTATCCCGAATGGCGGGCCCGTTATGAGGGCCGAATTGGCGCCGATATTCTTGATATGGGCGCGGCGCTGGCGAGCCGTTTTGACGCCTATTTGGAAGAGCGCAATCATGTCACAACGATTGTGCATGGCGATTGCCGGCTTGATAATGCGCTGTTTTCTGACCCCGCAGGGCGGGCAATCATCGTCGACTGGCAAACCATCAGCACCGGCAATCCAATGTCGGATGTTGCCTATTTGATCGGCACTAGTTTTACCGAGCCTACGGCGCGCGCCGCGCACGAGCCGTCCTTGGTGCAATATTACATCGAGCGGCTGGCGGCAAATGGCGTCTGCGATTACACCACCGCGTGGGATGATTACCGCCTCGGCGCCTTTGGCGGCTTTGTTATGGCTGTGGTCGCAGCCATGTTGGTCGAGCGCACGACCCGCGGCGATGAGATGTTTGCCGTCATGGCTGAGCGCTCTGGCGCACAAGCGCTGGCCTGCGATAGCCTGTCGTTGCTGTAAATCTGTCTGGAAAACTGGTGCTGCCGGAGAGAATTGAACTCTCGACCTCTCCCTTACCAAGGGAGTGCTCTACCCCTGAGCTACGGCAGCGACGACCGACTTTTGCCATAGGGGGCAGAGCAAGGCAAGTGCCAGTTTCCGCTATGCCCCGTATTTATCCCGCGCGCGCGTAAAAATACTGTCGCTGCATCTGGACGAGGGGCGGCCGCATGGTATATGTTCCTTTTTTGTTCTTTTGTGTTGTGGTCTGATGTCGCCAGCCGTTACATTATCGTGGTTACAGGCGCGTCGCTTGCAGCTCTGGGTTTGGTGCGAGGGATGTAGCCATTCGGCCCAGCTTGATGTGGCCCCCTTAATCCGCCGTTTCGGTGACTACCCCTTGCCGCGCTTGCGACCTCAGCTCTATTGCTCGAAATGCGGTAGCCGTGAAGTTTTCCTGCGCCCCGATTGGCCACGTCGTGGGGTTGTCTCGCGCGCGCAGGGCCTTGATGTCGCGGCCGCAGACGCGGACTTGACCCCGAGGCCGCCGCACGGCAAACAGAAGGGATGAGCAAAGACAAACCATCCGCAAGCAATCCGCGCAAACAGCGCCTTGCAGAGGCTTTGCGGGCAAATTTGCAGCGTCGCAAGCAAGCGGCGCGTCAGCGTAAACAACAAAGCGGAGCGAAAACCGATGGATCTCATCAAGATTGACGGGGGCGTTCCGCTGATGGGCGAGATTGCCATTAGCGGCGCCAAAAACGCTGTTTTGCCTCTTATGGCGGCGAGCCTTTTAACCGAAGACACCTTGATCTTGCAAGGTACGCCGCGTCTCGCGGACACCCGCACATTGGCGCAGGTGCTCGATTATATGGGCGTGAGCGTCGAGGAATTTGGCGAGGGTGCTGGTGAGAGCCTGCGGCTGGATGCCGGCAGTGTAAAACGGTTTGAAGCGCCTTATGAATTGGTGTCGAAAATGCGTGCTAGTTTTTGGGTTATTGGACCTCTGCTGGCGCGGTTTGGGCAAGCGCGGGTCTCGCTCCCGGGCGGTTGCGCTATCGGGACGCGGCCCGTTGATCTCTACCTCAAGGGTTTGGCGCAGATGGGCGCGCAGATTGATGTCGAGGATGGCTATGTTTTGGCTTCCGCACCTGCTGGATTGAAAGGCGCGCGGATTGACTTACCCTTTGTCTCGGTCGGCGCGACGCATGTTTTGATGATGGCTGCCTGTCTTGCCGACGGCGAGACGGTTATCACCAATGCCGCGAGCGAGCCCGAGGTTGTTGATTTGGCCAATTGCCTCGTCGCCATGGGCGCGCAAATTGATGGCATTGGCGGGCGCAGCCTGCGCATTACGGGGGTTAAAAAATTATCCGGGGCAACGCATCGCGTGATCCGCGATCGCATTGAGGCGGGGGCATTTGCGTTGGCGACGGCGGCGACACAAGGGCAAGTCGTGCTAACGGGTGTGACGACGACTATGCTTGGGGCTTTGGTGCCGACCATGCGCTTGACCGGTGCAACGCTTGAAGATGTCGAGGGTGGCGTGGCAGTGCGCGGCTTGCTCGAACGGCCCAAGGCGACGCCGGTGACGACCGAAGCCTATCCCGGTTTCGCGACTGATTTGCAGGCCCCCTATATGGGCTATATGTGCCACGCCGACGGGGTGAGCCGCATTCGGGAAACAATTTTTGAAAACCGCTTTATGCATGTGCAAGAGCTGGTGCGGCTCGGGGCTAAGATTGATTTGCACGGCGATACGGCGATTGTCACTGGTGTACCGGAATTGCGCGGCGCACCGGTGATGGCGACTGATTTGCGCGCCTCGATCACGCTGGTGATTGCGGGGCTCATGGCCAAGGGCGAAACGACGATCCGTCGGGTTTATCATCTCGATCGAGGCTATGAGCGCTTGGAACAGAAACTCTCGGCCTGTGGCGCCCGCATTTGGCGAGAAAAAGAATGACCAAGCCGTTGAAATTAATTGCCTTAGCTGGGGCTGATATTGCGGTCATCTCGGCCTATCTGCAAGATGCTGTGGTGGCGCGCGATGATATGGCTTATCTCAAGGAGCAGCGGGTGTTTGCTCTTGTTGGCAACCGCTATAAGTGGGAAGAGCCTGAGGCGCAATTGCGGGTGCGTATGGGCATCCGCTGTCATGGCGTGACGGCGGTGCAATATAAACCCCTGGCAGCACAGGCGGGTATTTTGAGCCTGCTAAGCCTGTCGTTTTTTCCGAAAACAGCGACCTCGCCCGAGGGTCAGCTGCATCTGGTTTTCGCCGGCGCGGGTGAAATCCGCTTGGATGTTGAGGCTTGCGAGGTCATATTAGAAGATATTGGCGAACCATGGCCGGCTCGGGGGCGGCCGCAACATGACGTCGGGGATACGGGGAGCGGCGAGCTTGGCTAGACAGGTCGCAGCGGGGCAAAAGGAATGAGTTGTAAGGTAAACCTCAATCTTAAGGACACAGATTTCGAGAGCGGTTTCGCCGCCCTCTTAACCATGAAGCGCGAGCAATCGGATGACTTAAACGCGCAAGTGGCCGCCTTAATCCAGCGCGTCCGTCGCGAGGGCGACGCGGCCCTGATCGCCCTGACGGAACAATATGATGGTCTGCATCTGACCGCCGATGGCATCAGGTTTACCGAGGCTGAAATTCAAGCCGCCGAGGCGGCGTGTGATGCCAAGGTTTTGGCGGCGTTGGATGTGGCGGCTGACAGGATTACCGATTTTCACGCGCAACAGAAACCCGAAGATGCATTTTACGAAGATGCCGCGGGCGTCAAGCTCGGGCATAAATGGACGGCCGTCGAGGCTGCTGGGCTATATGTGCCTGGTGGAACGGCCAATTATCCTTCGTCCGTCTTAATGAATGCCATACCGGCCAAGGTCGCAGGTGTGCAACGCGTCGTGATGACGGTGCCAACCCCGAAAGGGCAGGTGAACCCACTGGTGTTGGCGGCTGCTCGGCGTGCCGGCGTCGATGAAATTTATCGTGTTGGCGGCGCGCAAGCCATCGCAGCGCTGGCTTATGGCACCGATAGCATCGCCCCGGTGAATGTAATTGTTGGCCCTGGGAATGCTTATGTAGCCGCGGCCAAGAAACAGGTTTTCGGGCAGGTCGGGATCGACATGATTGCGGGTCCATCAGAAATTTTGGTGGTTGCCGATGGTGACAATAATCCAGATTGGATTGCCGCAGATCTGCTGAGCCAAGCCGAGCATGATGCCGTCGCGCAGTCGATTTTGATTAGTGACGATGCCGTTTTTATGGACGCTGTCGGCGAGGCCATTACGCGACAATTAAAAACATTAGACCGCGCCGCCATTGCGTCGGCGAGTTGGCAAGATTTTGGCGCCATGATTTTGGTCGGCGATGTTTATCGCGATGCCGCCAATTTGGTCAACAGACTGGCGCCTGAACATCTTGAGCTGGCGGTCGAGCGGCCGCATGACCTGGCCGCCGCGATCAACAATGCCGGCGCGATTTTTCTTGGTCGTCATACGCCAGAGGCGATCGGCGATTATGTTGCGGGGCCTAACCATGTGTTACCAACAGCGCGCGCCGCGCGCTACGCCTCGGGGCTGTCGGTGATGAATTTTGTGAAACGGACATCGCTCGTGGAATGTTCGCCGGAAGCGCTGGCGGCGATCGGGCCGGCGGCTATGACCTTGGCCGAGGTCGAGGGTTTAGGCGCGCATTTTCAGTCAGTGGCCATTCGCTTGAACCGACACACGGATGGCTGATGAGCGATAATAAAATTACGCATATATCGTTTGATGATCCAGCTCTGGTGGCGCGTAATCCAGATCTTGAACACGAGCGTCGCGTGGCGATTTTTGATCTCCTCGAGAGTAATTTCTTTCGGCTGAATGAGGGTCATATGGGCCCCTATCGGGTCATTCTGTCGCTCGCCGATCGAGCTTTAGTGCTGAGCGTTCGAACACCACAAGATGACGCGATAACCGATATCCGTCTGTCCTTGACGCCATTTCGGCGCCTGATCAAAGATTATTTTATCATTTGCGAGAGTTATTATGAGGCGATCAGAACCGCGTCGCCAGATCGCATCGAGACCATCGATATGAGCCGCCGGGCTTTGCACAATGAAGCCTCGGAGCTTTTACAAGAGAAGCTAGCGGAGTTCTGCGAGGTTGATATTGAGACGGCGCGGCGCATGTTTACGCTGATTAGCGTTATGCAAATGCGGGGGTAATGCGGGAAAATACTTGATTTTACCCGTCATTGAGGCCATTCTCCGGCCAATTAAATCCAGAAGGTGATAATGGCTAAAGAAGAACTCTTAGAATTCTCCGCAACGGTAATCGAATTGCTACCGAATGCGACCTTTCGTGTGCGTCTCGAGAATGATCACGAGATCATCGCCCATACGGCGGGGAAGATGCGGAAAAACAGAATTCGTGTGTTGGCTGGAGACAAAGTGCTCGTGGAGATGACGCCATATGACCTCACCAAGGGACGCATCACCTATCGCTACAAATAAAGGCTTTGTTCTGGCTAGCGCTTCGCCGCGGCGGCTAGACCTGCTGGCGCAGATCGGCTATGCGCCGCGCGCTATTTGCCCAGCTGCGCTCGATGAGACTGTTTTAAAAGGCGAGCTGCCGCGCCATCTGGCGGTGCGCTTGGCGCTTAGCAAGGCGACGCTGGTTGCGGCGACCGCCGAGGGTGCCGTATTGGCGGCCGACACTGTTGTAGCGCGCGGCCGCCGCATTCTTCCAAAAGCCGAAGACGAAGCGACGGCGCGGGAGTGTTTGGCGTTGCTCTCGGGCGCCGCACATCGCGTCTATACGGGCGTGTGTCTGATACATGATGGTGTTGTACGTCAACGTCTTGTGGAAACGCGCTTGCGGTTTAAGCGCTTCGATGCGTCTGAAATTGAGGCCTATTTGGTTTCGGGCGAGTGGCAGGGAAAGGCTGGTGGATATGCTATTCAAGGCCGCGCCGCTGCCTTTGTGCAGAACTTATCGGGTTCCTATTCAAATGTCGTCGGGTTACCCTTATTTGAGACGGCGCAGTTATTACAAGGTGCTGGACTAGCTCCAGAAGGTCTAGGTGAGGAGAGTTAAAACATGGCCGAAGAAATCCTATTGAGTGTCAGTGAGGGGCGTGTCCGTGTTGCGCTTGTCGATGCAGGCCAGTTGATCTCGGTTGATGCCGCGCCAGCCTCTAGCCGCAGCGATGACGCGTCGCAATTTATCAATCGGATTTATATCGGCACAGTCGAGCGTGTCGTTCCGCGTTTGCAAGCCGCATTTATAGATATTGGCGAAGACCGCGCTGGCTTTCTGGGTGCGCGCGAAGCGCGGGTCTTATTACCAGACGCGCCCCGCGATGCCGCGATCGAGGATTGCGTGATGGATGGAGACACAGTGCTGGTGCAGATCACACGCCCGCCAGTCGGCGATAAGGGCGCGCAAGTCACGGCCGATATTACCTTGCCAGGACGGGGTGTTGTCATTGCGCCGTGCCGCCAACGCATTTCGATTTCACGGGCGATTGAAGATCAAGACACCCGGACGCGCCTTGAGAGCACAATGCGCGAGATTTTGGATGGCAAGCACGATGTCGATGTTAATGTTGAAGGCATGGATGGCCCCGCTGGTTGGGTGGTGCGCACCGCCGCCGCCGATATGGGGCTTGAGGATTTAAAGCGCGACATGGATCAAATCGCCAAAAAATGGACGAGCCTCATCGCTGTTGCACAAAATGCCGAGCCGCCTGCTTTATTGTATAGCGATCTTGGTCCCGTCGAGCGGGCGTTGCGCGACCATGTGCAACAAGACACAAAAAAAATTATTGTTGAGGGCGAAGCGGCCTTCCGCTTAGCGCAGGGCTATTGCCGCGATCATATGCCCGACGCCGTGTCGCACCTCAAGCAGAGCGAGAATGGCGAGTTTTTGTTTGATCGTTATGATATTGAAGCGCAGATCAGCGAGGCCTTGCAGCCGCGCGTAGCGCTCCCCTCGGGCGGTTGGATCATGGTCGAGACGACCGAGGCCATGACGACGGTTGATGTCAATTCGGGCCCCGATATGAGCACTGCACTGGCGGTGAACATCGAGGCCATCCCCGTGATTGCTCGGCAAATTCAATTGCGCGGCATTGGCGGCTTAATTGCCATTGATTTTATCGACATGAATGGTAGCGGCGATAATGCGCGCATTGAAGCGGCGCTCTCGGATGCCTTTGCGAGTGACAAGCAAGGCGTGCGGCTCGGCGTTTTGTCCGATTTCGGTGTTGTCGAGATGACCCGCCGCCGCCCAGCGCAAACTTTGGCCATGGCGCTCGGAAAGGCGGCGCGGTGAGTGGCGGATGCCCGATCTGTAAGCAGAACGAGGCGGTGCCGGCCTATAAGCCGTTCTGCTCGAAGCGCTGCGCTGATGTCGATTTGCACCGCTGGTTGGGTGGGCATTATGCGGTTCCTGCGGTTGAGCCACCCGATGATTTTGATGCCGAGATCGACGCCGCGGTGAGCGAGACAGAGCCGTCGCACAAGCTTCATTAGTCGCGGATATGCTCGGAAGAGATCTGTCTGGATTGGCTGGACAGAGCCTCGACCATGGCTTATAACCAGCACACTTCACGCGATGCTTGTCATCGCCTATCGCCCAGGTAGCTCAGTTGGTAGAGCAGCGGACTGAAAATCCGCGTGTCGGTGGTTCGATTCCGCCCCTGGGCACCACTTTTCACCCATCAAGGCAAGCTGACGGCAGGTTATTTTTGGCTCCGACCGCGCTGTTGGATGGCCTCGCGCCGACCAGCGACGTCGTTGCCACTCACGGCGCCATTGCGTGCCCGCGAAATTTTTTGTTCCAAGGCCATGCCGTCTGCAAAATTCTGCCCGTAACCATCGTCGATCAAGTTTTTATAAACGGGCAGCATGTCTGGCACGCAGTCGCACATGTCGCGGGCTAAATCCCATGCAGTTTTTAGAAGGTCTTCGGCCGGAACAATGCGGTTGAGGATACCCCAAGCGCAGGCCGTCTCGGCATCGAGAAAATTACCCGTAAAGGCGAGTTCTTTGGCGCGTGACGGGCCGATGATCCGCGATAAGCGCTGGCTCAGCCCCCAGCCGGGAACGATTCCGACCCGCGCATGCGTGTCAGCAAAACGGGTTTTAGGTGATCCAATCAACACATCACAAGCTAAAGCCAGTTCAAACCCGCCGGTTATGGCAACGCCGTTAATGGCGCCAATGATCGGCCCAGAAAAACGCGCCATCGCGGTCATAATATCGGCATCGGAACTGGCAAGGGCGCCAATATCGCCGCCCGATCCGAGCTCTTTCAAATCGAGGCCCGCTGTAAAAGCCCGCTCGCCGGCACCGGTTAAAATCATCACGCGAATATTATCGTCTTGCGCTAGGCGATCGACGACCGCGGCGAACTCTTTTTGCAAAGCCGATGATAGGGCATTCATCGCATCGGGGCGGTTGAGCGTAACTTGCGCGATTGGCCCGTCAATTTCACATAAAACCAGATTGCTTAGCGTCATCACTAATTTCCTCTTTTTGACTATATATCTTCTTCTCCTCAATTTAATCTCATGCATATTGATTTACGTAAACTTCTTATCCCAACTCAGCGTTAAGCAGCGGCGTCGAAATAGGGGCGGTCGCCGGCGATGGTAACGCGCTCCATTACCCTT
The DNA here is from genome assembly GCA_038106515.1 of Rhodobiaceae bacterium. Classification (GTDB taxonomy): domain Bacteria; phylum Pseudomonadota; class Alphaproteobacteria; order RS24; family RS24; genus JAYODZ01. The sequence continues at coordinate 10,855 of JAYODZ010000009.1, read as the reverse complement.
ACTTCGGGGAAATAATCAGACGCTGCAAAATGTTGGCAGGAGCGGTTGTCCCAAAATGCCATCGACCCAGGCGCCCAGCGGAAGCGACACTGTAATTCTGGGTTCCACGCCGTTTTGTACAGACGATCGAGTAGTTGTGCGCTTTCATTTGGATCCATGTCAACAATATGCGAGGTGAATCCGGCATTGACGAATATCAATCGCTCTTTCGTTTCGGGATGGGTGCGCACAACGGGGTGGATCATGGGCGGGTATTTGTCGTGCAATTCCTCAGGTTTCTTGCCGAGGCGTTTGGCGAAGACGCGGGCAATATCATGCACTGCGGTTAGGGCTTCAATTGTTTGCTTCAGCTCGTCCGACAACCGGTCATAGGCTAGAACCATATTGGCAAATAGTGTATCGCCGCCAATCGCCGGCAATTCAATAGCGCGTAAAATCGAGCCGAGCGACGGCGCCTCGCGCCATGTGACATCGGAATGCCACATATTTTCTGAGCCGCGTGATTGCGGGCCATGCGCAATCCGCAAAACTTCGGGGTTGGGTTGGTCCTTCGGGGTGGCGGGGTGGATTTCGAGCGTGCCGAATTGGCGGGCAAATTCAATATGGGCTTCGCGGGTCAGGCTTTGGTCGCGAAAAAATACGACGCGATACTGTAGCAGCGCCGCCCTAATCTCGGCGATCATTGTGGCATCGAATGCGTTCAAGTCACAATCGAGCAGTTCGGCGCCGATCGTCGGCGTCAACGGGCGCGCTGTAAAGGTTGAAAAACTGGTCATGACTGTCCTCCGCAGAGCAAGTTTGATGGTAAAGCTTTCGAGGGTCAATCTTCGACTGGGCGATTTTACGAAAAGTCTCGGAACAACGTTTTAGTTTTCATTAAAAAAATTTAAGAAACTTTAGATTTAAATAGATTTTAGGGGGCGCGATGCTAAAATTTGGTTGGCGGAGCATTGCACTGCGCCGCTTTGATGGAACCGCCAATGGGGTAATACTCGTGGCAAGCTGGAGGGGATGAAAGTGTCTGGTCAAGGGTCGTCACTGGTTTATCATTGGTATGTGGTCGTGTTGCTCATGTTGGCACAGACCATATCTTTTATTGATCGAATGATTTTGGGTCTTTTGGTTGGCCCCGTAAGGTCTGCTTTCGACATTTCGGACACGCAATTTAGCTTGCTCGCGGGGATGGCTTTTGCTGTGTTTTACGCGTTTATGGGCCTTCCCTTGGCACGAATTGCCGATCGCTATTCTCGCAAAACATTGATTACGGTGGGGATATTGTTTTGGAGCGCTATGACTTCTCTGTGTGGCTTAGCGTCGAGCTACGCCACCCTGTTTTTAGCGCGTATCGGTGTAGGGGTGGGCGAGGCGAGCCTGTCGCCAGCCGCTTATTCAATGATCACCGATTCTTTTCCGAAAAAACTTCTTGGTCGAGCCTTGAGCATCTATACACTTGGCATTGCTATAGGATCTGGTCTCGCCTATTTAATAGGCGGCCGCGTGGTCGCCTATGTATCAAAAATGGGTGTGGTCGACTTGCCGATCCTGGGTGTGATCCAGGGGTGGCAGTTGACTTTTTTAATTGTAAGTCTGCCAGGCCTTATTCTTGCCGGCTTTTTCTATCTGTCGGTCAACGAACCGAAGCGCCGCGGCATAATCGGCGAGGGCACCTCTATCCCGCCGTCCGAAATTATAGCGTTCATAAAGCAAAGATGGCGCGCCATCGTGCTGCATATCCTCGGCATGTCAATTTTTGTTATGGTTGTCTTCAGCCTTAATATGTGGGGTCCTACCTACCTCATCCGGACATTTGCTTACACGCCGCCCGAAGCGGGTTTAATTATGGGGCTCATCTTGGCTGTCGGGGCTGGCTTAGGATTGCTTGTCGGCGGTTATCTGGGAGATCGTTGGTTGGCGGCAGGACACTATGACTCTTATAGTCGGGTTATTCTGTTTTCGATGGCGGGAACATTGCCTTTCACCGTTGCGCTCGGGATGGGGTTGTCAGCCCCCCTCGCTATTGCCTGTCTTGCAGTTGCTACTTTTTTCTCAGGTTTTCAGGGCGGCATCGCGGGCGGCTTATTACAACTGATGACACCTAATCAAATGCGAGGGCAAATCGTTGCTCTTTATTTCCTAACCGCCAATTTGATCGGATTTGGGCTCGGCCCGACTGTATTGGCGGCTTGCACGGATTATATTTTCAAAGATGATGCGGCTATTGGGAAATCGATCGCGTTGAGCGCAGCGATTTTAATACCCTTGGCCGCTGCGATTATGATCGCCAGCCTCAAGCACGTGCGAATTGCTGTGCGAGACATGGTTCTTGATGACCCGTCCATATCAGAATTGCGCTAAGGCTAACCGGGTGGTTATGCAACATTTTAATTTGATAGAATTTATGAGAGAGGCGAGGTTAATAGATGCATCGGAGAAACCCAGAATAACGGCGTTACCGGGCGGCGTGTCATCTGATATTTGGTTAATTGAGGCGCAGCGAGGTAGCTTTTGTGTTAAGGAGGCGTTAGCGACTTTACGCACGGAAGAAATTTGGCACGCACCCGTCGAACGAAACACCGCCGAATGGAATTGGTTTTCTTGCGTCGCGACTTTTGCCCCTGACCTCGTTCCCAATTTGCTATCGCATGATCCTCAACGAAAATTATTCGCCATGGCTTATTTGCCGCCTCAAGACTACCCCCTGTGGAAGCAGCAGCTGTTGGCAGGCGTTGTTGATGTCAACTTTGCTAAAAGCTTTGGAAAAGCGCTGTTCCATGTGCACAGCGCGACAGCCAAGTCTCCCGAGATTGCCAAAAGATTTGACAACTGGGGTCAGTTTTCGGCACTGAGGCTTGCCCCCTATTTTTGGCATTTAGGGGGTGTTTATCCCGTGCTGGAAGATAAATTGCGGGACTTGATAGCAAGCCTTGAAGCTCATCGGTTTGTGCTGACCCATGGTGACGTTAGCCCCAAGAACATTCTGTGTGGCCCTAAAGGGCCCGTCTTTCTTGATGCGGAGGTGGCATGCTATGGCGATCCTGCCTTTGATCTCGCTTTTTGTCTTAATCACCTCTTACTCAAAACCATCATTCGTCCGGAAAGCGCGCCGCTTTTACTCGCTAGTTTTCAGGTTATGAGTGATGCTTATTTACAGGCAGTAAACTGGGAAAACCCAGATGCTATTGCGGCGCGCACGGCCAGCTTATTACCCGCGTTGCTTTTAGCGCGCGTCGATGGCAAATCTCCTGTTGAATATATTAGCGATGAACGAGATTGCGAGCGCCTACGTCAATTCACCCTGCCGTTAATTGGCGCGACAAAAATTGACAGCCCCAATGCTGTCGCTGATTTATGGTCGAGGGATATGGTGTGAGTATTAAAACGATAGATGCTTTTCGTGTTTGGGACAGCCGGGGCCGGCCGACGATTGAGGTTAGAGTAGAAACGACTTCTGGCGCCGTTGGAAGTGCGATAGCGCCGGCAGGTGCCTCGACCGGATCGGGCGAAGCAGTGGATTTACGCGACGGGGGCGAACGCTTTGGGGGTTACGATGTATTAAATGCTATCGCCGCTATTTACGAGATCCTTGCACCGCGTTTGATCGGCGTCGATGAGCAAGACCAGCATGCTATTGATGCGGCGATCGAGGGTCTGGATGGCGCGGCAAATTTTGCGACGATCGGTGGCAATGCAGCGGTTGCGACCTCAATGGCCACGGCCCATGTGGCCGCGGCCGTACATGAGCTTCCTCTTTGGCTATATTTACGCGGCGGCAAGGACGACAATGTCACTTTACCGGTTCCAGAGGTACAAATTTTTGGTGGCGGCGCTCATGCAGACGGGCAAATGGATTTACAGGATTTTATGGTTGTTCCGTTTGGGGCAAAAAATTTTGCTGAGGCTCTCGAATGGGTCGCGGAAATTTATCGCGCCGCTGGTGCGCAGCTTAAAAAAAATAATAAAAGTTACGGAGTTGCTGATGAGGGCGGTTATTGGCCGAGTTTTTCGAGCAATGATCAGGCTATTGAGGCGCTCCTGCAAGCGATTGAAGTGGCAGGTTTTGACCCACGAAAATCGGTCGGTATTTCGCTCGATATTGCGGCCAATCAATTTTTCAGGGGCGACTGTTATAGGCTATCAAAGGGCGAGAAAAACCTATCGCCTGACGCTTGGTTTGATTGTCTCACGGGTTGGTTGCAACAATATCCGATTTTGATGATTGAAGACCCGTTTGAAGAACATGATCTGGAGCGTCATGCCCGCCTTCAGTCTGCATTTGGACACCAGATGCAAATTGTCGGCGACGATCTTCTGGTTACCAATTCTGCCAATGTCGCGCAGGCGGTCGAGGCTAAAGCTTGCAATACCTTGTTGTGCAAACCCAACCAGGCCGGAACTTTGACCCGCGCACGCCTCGCTGCAGAGCGAGCCTATTCAGCAGACTGGGATGTTATTCTGTCGGCGCGATCGGGCGAGACCGAAGATGTCACGATTTGCCATCTCGCAGTGGGCTGGGGTATTAAGCAATTTAAGGTTGGTTCTTTTGCACGTTCCGAACGCATGGCGAAATGGAATGAGGTGTTGCGTATTGAACGCTCGCTGGGGTCTAAGGCTCGCTATGCAGGGCGTGATGTGTTTGCTAAATTCCTTTCTTTTTAAAGCGACATAGGTGGTGGGGCTGTGAAAGTTATTTTTCAATATGATGCTGGACCCAAATTACTAGCCATCACGCAATCGGCACTTCCAGAGGATGCTCATTTAGTTCTCGCGCCCGAGGGAGATAGGGCGCCATTGCTAGACGAGATTGGTAATGCAGGGGCGATATGGCATGTTTTGCAGCCTTTGACCGCTGACATATTATGCCGCGCGCCGCAGCTGAAACTTATTCAAAAAATCGGTGTTGGGGTAAACACGATTGATCTAGATTATTGTCGCTCCAATAATATAGCCGTGTGCAATATGCCTGGAACCAATAGTCGTTCGGTTGCCGAAATGACCTTACTATTGATGCTATCGTGTTTGCGCCGCCTTCCTGATCTGGATCAGAAGCTTCGCCGTGGTCTATGGAATAGTGTTGGCCCAGCAGGTGAGAATCTGGAGGAAATCGCTGGCAAACGGATTGGTTTGATCGGCTTTGGAGCGATACCGCAGATTCTGGCACCAATTTTGGCAACTATGGGGGCTGACGTGATCTACTGCAACCGCTCTGCAACGACAGATCAATTCCGCCGTGTTGCTCTGGAAGAGTTGGTGACGACGTCCGATATTATTAGTCTTCATATTCCTTTGACACCAGAGACACAAAAAATTCTGAGTGCTGACGTTCTGTCGCGCTCTAAGGCAGGTGTTGTCATCATTAATACGGCGCGCGGGGGATTGATTGATGAGACCGCGCTGATAGCGGGGCTTGAGGCTGGCCATATTGGCGCCGCCGGATTGGATGTATTTGACCCCGAACCAACCGAAGCTGGCAATTTGTTACTGCAGATGCCCAATGTTACGGTTACGCCGCATATTGCTTGGTTAACGAGACCAACTTGGGAGCGCAGCATTGATATAGCTTGTGTCAATGTTCGAGCTATCTTGAGGGGGCAGCCTTTGATGTTTCAGGTTGTTTAATAGCTTGGTTCCATGCTGATAGTTGGAGGAAAAATGTTAAATTTGAATTCTCTGTTAACGCGTGCAGCTGAAATCGGTGGCTCAGAGGTGGCAGTCACGGACGCATACTACAGTCTGTCTTGGCGGGCCTTTGAAGCGCGTTGCGAACGTAGTTCTGGGTTTCTCTCAGCGCAGGGTTTAAGAGCAGGCGATCGTGTCGCAGTGTTGATGTCGAATTCCGTCCGCTTATTAGAGCTTATTTTTGCGATCACCCGGCTTGGAGCTGTGGTAGTTCCGGTCAATACGCGTTTTGCTGGTCCAGAAATAATTGACTGTTTAACGGATTGTGGCGCCCATATTTTGATCGTGCAACCCGAATTATGGGAACGGATTGCGGCGCAGAATATAAAGGCGACAGAGGTCAAAACAATTATTGCTTGTGGTTTGGGAGAGGCAGAAGAAGAGGTTTTAGCCCCTGAGGTTTTATCGTATCACAATCTCTTTGCGCAGGCGCCCGCTATACTACCCAGTTCATGCGGTGGCGAAGATCCGGCAGCAATATTTTATACTAGTGGTACGACTGGTCGGGCAAAAGGTGTGACGCTGACCCACGCGGGTATTATTATCAACGAATTGCAATGGATCGCCGCGCTAGGGCTTGATAGGCATGATAAGCTGTTGGTGGTTGCGCCCATGTTTCATGCTGCCGGTGCCTTGAATGCAATCGGCACAGCAGCCTTGGGCTGTGGTGTACATTTTATGGCGAATTTCGACCTCGATACGATGCTGTCAATTATTTCAGAGCATAAAATTACCAAGATCGGGCTGATTGTTGTGATGCTTGAAATGATCAGCCGACATCCATCATTATCGAATTTCGACCTCTCGAGTGTAAAAAAGATTTCCTATGGTGGCTCTCCGATTAGCGATAAGGCGCTGGAGCTTGCTAGAAAGTCTTTTCCAAACGCTGCGTTGTTTCAAGTTTATGGCCAGACCGAGGGAGGGCCGACGGTGAGTATTCTTCCCAGTGAATGCCATATTTCTGGCAGTGCTCGTATTCGGTCAGCTGGCTTGCCCGTTATCGGGACGGAGGTCGTTATTTTGGATGAACAGGGTGAGGTCTTGCCTACTGGTGAGATCGGAGAGATCTGTGTTGCTGGTCCTGGTGTTTCACCGGGCTACTGGGGTAGCCCCGATGAGACGGCTAAAAGCCGCGCTGGTCGTTATTTGCGGACGGGCGATGCAGGCTATAAAGATGCCGATGGCTACCTCTATATCAGTGACCGTGTCAAAGATATGATTATTAGCGGCGGTGAAAACGTATATTCTTCCGAAGTCGAGAATGCGCTGATGAAATATGACGACGTCGTGGAGTGCGCCGTGATTGGTATTCCGTCGGAGAAATGGGGAGAGCAGGTTCATGCCATTCTACGGCTACAAGAGGGCGCTGAGCTCTCGGAAGATAAAATAATTGCGCATTGTCGGGAATTGTTGGCGGGATATAAAATCCCGCGAAGTGTAGAATTTCGCGCCGAGCCGTTGCCACTAAGCCCGTCGGCTAAGATCTTGAAGACAGAGTTGCGGGCACCTTATTGGGCCGGCAAAGAGAAGAAAATATAGGATAAAAATGCATCTTGAGCTGCTTCTTTTTTTGGGTCTCGTATGGATGGATGAGAGTTTGCAGGCGACGCTCAAGAAAAATGGCCTGCCAACAATTGGCCGTAGCCAGTCTATGATTCTGCTCGCCATCGAGAGCGGCACCCGTCGGCCAGCAAATCTTGCGCGTTTGATGGGGGTGAGCCGGCAGGCAATCCGACAACAATTGCTAGAGCTAGAACAAATCGGCTTGCTTGATATGGTGCCAGACCCCGATGATGGGCGGGCAAAAATCATCTGTTTTAAAGAGGATGCCGAACCGATATTGCGCATCGCCCGCCGCGCCTTGCGTGAAATCGAACAGGAGCTGTCGCACAGGATCGGGGCGACGAATGTTGAGCGACTTCGTTCAGCGCTCGAGAGCGACTGGGGTCGACCTAAAGGCTTATAGGTTGATTACCGCATAAGCGGTCAGAGGGGCTTAAAAGCCTTTTTCTTTTAGCCAATCGGCACAAATTTTAGCCGCTTCATTGGCTTTCTCGCGTTGGCCGAAATAATAATGATTGGCATCTTGAATCCAGACCAAACGTTTGTCGTCATGCGGTATGGCGTTATACAGGCCATGGGTGTGTTCCGGTGTAATTCCATCATCGGCGGTATTACCAACAACTAGGGCCGGAATGCTGATGCGGGCTGCGCATTTTAGACCATCGGCATTGGCATCGTCATAGCTCCACTGCGACAGCCAACTGCGCAGAGAGCAAAAGCGCGCCAGCCCGACTGGGCTTTCATTAACAACTTCTGGTTCACCGAGGAAACACCAATTTGGCTTTCGGCCATTCGGATCAATTGTCGGATCTAGCCATTTAGGCTCCGCCATGGTGCGTGGGACAACAAAGCAATGTTCGCGATTGAGCTGTCCAGCGGCGCGGAACTCCGCAAGCTTGTTTTTGACGGACGCCGTGATGCGTCGGTTGCGTTCAATCTGGGCAGCCCGAAAGCGTTCAAGATAGTCGCTTGAATAGGGCGGCTTGTTGGGATTTTCGGGGTTATAAATATCCAATTCGACGTCGCGGCTTTCTGGATCATTTTCGTCGAGAACGGATGGGTCGAGCCATTCTGTTAGCGTCAGGTGCCGAGCTAAATGCGCCGCGACAAGCATGATGCCGTCGGCTGGTACGAAACCGCGCTCCAATAAATTAGGTGGATCGCCAGCTGGTGTCGATTTAACGGAGGGGTTTTCGGCTTCTGCTTGATAAAATAGCGACATTGAGCCACCACCGCTCCAGCCGCCCAAGATGACATTTTTATAACCGAGACGTTCTTTAGCGTCGCGCACGCAGGCTCCGAGATCACAAATAACTTTTTCCATAATCAACGCGACATCTGTGCCGCGGTAGCGTGTATCACAATAGATTGTATGCACGCCCGCGCGCGCCAGAGCATTCATCATGGGAAGATAAGATCCGCCGCCGATTGGGTGCGACCAGATCACCACCGTGTCCGATACCGTGTCGGGCTTAAGAAGTTGCGCGCTCAGGGCAACAACGTCGATTTGACCAGCATAAGTGTCTTTAAAAGAGGACTTATCTTCGAAAACGATGACATAGGGAAGTCGTGCATAATTGTGCTTGGTCATTTTGTCTCCGAGCTTAGGCTACTTTGAGTTGAGTTTAATATTCGTAGAATTTTTGGACTTCGCGTCGATCTAGTTCATCTCGTCCGAATAGAGCGATTTTTTGGTCTCGCGTTTTTTGCGTCCAATTGGCGAGTTGGTCGCGCGCGGACAGAGCCATTTTATCAGTGACGTCCTGATGCCCTGGGGGACGCGCTGTTATTTCGAGCGCTATGCCGTTCGGATCATAGAAATAAATTGATTGTACGAATTCGTGATCGACAGGCCCAAAGCACAATATATTGGCGTCGCGAATTCGCTTTTTCCAATCTTGTAAAACCTCGGTAGATTCAACCTCGAACGCGATGTGGTAATCGAAACTGTCCTTATGTTCAAAATGGTCGGCGGACGCCGAGTTGGGGTCGTCAAAAAAGGCGATGTAATTGCCGTCGCCGAGCTCAAAAAATAAGTGCATATAGGGGCGTAAAATATCGGTCCCAGAAATATGATCTTCCATGACAGCTATTTGATAGGGAAGACCCAGCACATCCTCATAAAACCAACGTGTTTGCTCTGCATCGCGGCAACGATAGGCGGCATGGTGCACATTGTTTAACCTTTTTAAGGCTGCCGACATGTTTCATAGTCTCCTTACGTTATGACTTCTATCATAAGTGGTAAAAATCATAAATCCAAACCAAATTTTTTTAATTTGAATTAAAAAAACGATTGGCTGGGACAGAATCGCCAGAGTTGTAATTTGTCACATCTTTAGGTTTGGGAAGCTCAACTGTTGCAATTCAGCAACTAATTCCGATAAAATTTTAATTTCTACTAAGTAAATTGAACTTTTCTTAGAATTAAGTTGCTCGGCTTCAGTGAAGTGATAACTTAGTCAAGAATACTTACATTTCCATGTTTGAGGAAATGTGGTTTCAGCTTGAACAGTATAGAGATTAATCAAGGAGGGGTTATGTTCTCTGGAAATAAATTTAACATATATAAAAGCGCCGTGGCGACAGGTGTCGCCTCACTGATGCTTTTGGGGAGCGGTGCCGTCTATGCTCAGACAGCGATCGACGAGATCTTGGTAACGGCTCGTAAACGCGTCGAAAATATGCAAGACGTTCCAACATCGGTTTCTGTTTTGACGGGCGATAGCTTGCTGGAAATCGGCATGCCGACCGTCGAAGCGATTGGTAAAATTGTGCCAAACGTGCATTTTGAAGCGGCCAACGCTACCAGCGGTATTCGTGCACCGCAGGTGTTTATGCGTGGTATGGGTCAATCTGACTTTATTATCGTTGAAGATCCTGCCGTTGGGATCTATCTTGATGGCGTGTTTACTGGCCGGATGCTGGGCAATAATTTCGACCTCGTTGATATTGAGCGCGTTGAGGTGTTGCGTGGTCCTCAGGGAACTTTGTTTGGTCGTAACACGGTCGGCGGCGCGGTCAACATTATTTCGAAAAAACCTGAGCAAGAATTTGGCACGTCGCTGCGCGTTGCCGTTGGCGAAGACGGGCACCAGGAATTTCGGGCGTCTGTTAACGTGCCCTTCTCGGATACGTCTGCCGGACGTGCGACGTTTTTCAAAAGAGAACGCGACGGCTATATTAAAGGTCTTCAATATGCCGATTATGATTTTGGTGACGAGAATATTTGGGGCGCTCGCGTTCAGTTCACCAGCAAAGCTACGGACCGTTTGACAATTGATTTCAGCGCCGACTTTTCGCAAGACGACAGTCATCCAAGCGGTGGTTCAATCGTAAATGGCTTCAATTGGAATGGCGTGGCTCAATCTGGTGCCGGTAACCCCGGAACATTTGGTAACTTCTGGAACGCTGTCTACAGCGGCAATGCTGCGGCCTGTACGACGGCGGCTGGCCAAGCTAGCAATACGGCTTGCTATGGCGCGGTCTGGGATCCTAATGATCGCTACGCGTCAAATGCTGTTCTTGTCGACCAAGCTGGCAACGTGATCCAGCCCGATCAAGATGGCACAATATGGGGTGGTAATCTCACACTGACCTACGATATGGACAGCAT
>JAYODZ010000137.1:0-4258 GCA_038106515.1 Rhodobiaceae bacterium | reverse complement strand
TCCAATTAGTTGCTTAAACGAGAGGGGGCGCCCCTGGTCGAGCAAGACCGTTGCGGGGAGGGCGGCGCACAGGTCAAGCTCGTCTGGCCCTGGCGCGGTGACACATTTATATCCGCGTTTTGATAGTTCTGTGGCAAGCTCACCATAGCCCTGCCAACGCTTTTGGGGATGCCGTGCCGCCGAGCCAGGGATCAGCAAGATGAAATCCTTTTCGATATTATTTTGTGCTAGCAAATCGTTGGCATCGACGCCCGCCCACCGCAGATCGGAAATATAACCAGCGGTCGTATCAACGCCAATTAAATTGACTTGCTCGCATAAATAGTCGCGGATCGGCAGGCGCTGCTTTATATCGGCATGGTAACGATGGTCGGCATAAGGTGACGTAGAAGAAATAACCGCACCGCGCTTAAGCCACGCCTGAAACCGGCGGGTGCGGGGGGAGTTCTGTAAATCAATTACCAGATCAAAATTACCTGCTAAAAGTTTGGTCTTGATGTTGAGCATTAAATCGATCCGCCAACGCGGGTCGCGATGGTAGGGCAAAAACGCATTGAAATGCGGACAGCCGTGCAGGAAACGCGCATATAAGGGTTCGGTCATAAGCGTGATATGAGCCTTGGGGTAATGTTGGCGAATGCACCGCATTATGCCTTCTGCCATGATAACATCACCCATGGCACCCAACTTGATAATGAGAATGCGCTTGGGGTTCAGAAATTCTTTCTTCTTGATAGTCATAGTAGATTAATAAAATTAATATAACCTCATGTGATATATATAGGCTCGACGCCACTTTTTTCGCAAGACTGAGCCGTTAGGCAAGCTTCATCGCGACACGCGAATGGGCAAACGATCGAGTCCCATCGTTGTTCCGCCATGGGCTGTGACTTGCTCCTGATTGCTAATCGTGAAGGTAGAGATGCGCTTAGAAAATTCTTCGAGCACGATATTAATCTCTAGTTTGGCGAGATGCATGCCAATACATTTGTGGGGCCCACCGCCAAAGGCATGATGCAGATTACGCTCTTGTTTCGACCGACCGGGGTTAAAGCTATGCGGATCGGGGAAGGCGCGCGCGTCCCGATCTGTGACAAAAGAGGGGATCACGACATTATCCCCCTTTTTAAATTGGACGCCATGAAACTCGACATCGCGCTCGACAATTCGGTTTAAGTTGATGAAGGCATGCATGCGCAAGAGCTCATCGACAGCGCTATGCAAATAAGCCTCATCGGCTTGAATCCTGGCAAATAGATCAGGGTGCTCGGCGAGATAGCGGGCGATAAATGATAGCATCGTGGCAACGGTGTCGACGCCGGCAAGAAACAATAAATAGCTGACAGCAGCGACCTCATCGCGGTTTAATTTCTCGCCCTCAACCTCGACATTCAGCAGCATGCTGATTATGTCGTCCTGCGGCGCCGCGATATGCTCCTCCACCGTTTGGCCGAGAAACAGAGCAATTTTCTGCCCATATTCAATGCGCGCTTCAATTGTCTCGGCGCGGTAAAAACCGTTTTCCCATTCGAAGAATTGTGGCTGCATATCGAGCGGTAAACCCATGATTTTGAGAAACACGCCGGTCGGGATAGGCTTGGCGACATCCCACAAAAAGTCGAGCTCATCTTTAGCCAGGGCTTGGTCGAGCACTTCGCACGTGCGCGCGCGAATATCGTCTTCCATACGCTTGACGGTGGCCGGCTGGAAAATGGGCAGCAGAAGGCGGCGATAACGCTGGTGATCTTCTGGCGCGCTTTCGAGTGGGATCAGGCGTGGTCGTTGTTCAAAATTAGCCGGTACGCCGATCGGAAAGGAGCCAAATACCTCCGGATTGCCTAAGATTTCGTGGCCCCAGTCGTAATTGGTGACAATCCAGAGCCCACCATTATTCGGCGCGAACATAATATCTCGCGGGTCATCGACCAAGGCCTCAATTAACCGACCATGCGGATCCTTCATCAATGCGGCGTCTGTCACAATATCGAAATCGGTGATCAGACTGGGCGGAATATCGGCTATCTGGCTCGGCATATTAAACTCCAGCTTTCTTTGAACTTTTTCAGGTTATGGTTTGTTTTTGGTAAAATCAAGCTCGCGCCTGTCGCGTGTATTTGACTTGCCGCGCATGCCCGACTCGTCGACTCTGATGACATGTCTTGGATATTAAGCCCCGCGGGCACACTCATTATTTGCGCGGTGATTTGGCTGGTCTCAGCCTATGTCATTACGGTTTTAGCCGAGGTAAACCTCGTCCAGCGTATTAATTTTGCGACGATTAATGCGATCTTCGCGCTGTTAATCCTGCGGCTAGTTCTGCAATAGGCCGTGAGTTTAGGACAGGTGTGCGGCGCTAATCTCCGGCCACCGTTTTGTCCACTGGCTTTCGGCTTCTAACTCATAGGCCAATTCCAACAGGGTTCTTTCATCTCCAAGGCGGGTAACAAATTGGCTACCTATCGGCAGGCCAGCGGCATTTGTATAGAGCGGCAAGCTAATGGCAGGATGGCCGCTGGCATTGAATTGCGGTGTGTAGGACACATAATCCGTGACATCTTCAAACAAAGCGTCGAAATCTGAATTGACGTCTTGAGTGCCGATTAACAGTGGCGATTTTCGCAATACCGGCGTTAGCAGGACATCATAATCTTTGAAAAATGCTTCATAGGCGTCTTCAAGCTCGGAAAAATAGGCGAGAGCCTTTTCGACGATTTTATTGTCGCGCGCGAGATTACGTTGATAGAGTGCCGATAGGCCGCGCGTCCATGCTTCTAGGTCACGCTCGGGGTCAATCCACCGACCTTGCATTAGGCCAGCTAATCTTGCATTTTTCACAATATTATCAGCACTTAATGACCACATATTCATAAAATGGTCGAGGAATTCGGGTCGTACCACTTGGGTCGAAATTTCATCGACATTATGGCCGAGTTTGGCACAGAGTTTGGCCGTTTTATTGAGGACATCCGTGACATCACTATCAGCATTTTGTCCGGTATATGTCTTCGTGTTAAAGGCGATTTTCAAGCGCCGGCGGCTTGGCGCGGCTACAAAGCCAGTCGGTGTAAAGCGCGCATCGCTGTTTTTTAATTCCGAGGCGTTGAGGATTTGCGCAGTGTCGCGGACGCTTCGGCTGACCGCTAAGCGAACAGCAATATCACCAGCCATCGGGGGTGAATTGGTGAACAAGCGGCCGCGGCTTGGCTTTAAACCCACCAGCCCACAAACCGAGGCAGGAATGCGGATTGAGCCGCCGCCATCAGAAGCATGCGCGAAAGGCACCATACCCGATGCGACTGCGGCTGCCGCGCCGCCACTGCTACCACCCGTATGATAAGCTGTGTTGTAAGGGTTTCTTGCCGCGCCCAGGAGATTGGACTCGGTGGTCGAGATAAAGCCAAATTCTGGCGTATTGGTTTTGCCGACAATGACTAAGCCAGCCGCCTTGGCGCGCAACACGCTGCCATTGTCGCGGTCGGCGATATTATGGGCAAACAAGCGCGAGCCATAGGTGAGGGGCGCGCCGTCAAGTTCTGAAAGATCCTTGATCAGATAGGGGACGCCGGCAAAGGGCCCGTCGGGTAGGGGGCCAGCGGCCGTCTCGCGCGCCCTGTCATAGAGCTTATGGACAACTGCGTTTAAGATCGGATTGAGCTTTTCAATACGTTTAATTGCGGCTTCGACCAGCTCTGTCGCGCTGACGTCGCCTGATGCAACCAATGCCGCTTGGCCCATACCATCGAGCTGCGAAAGATCGTCGATTTTTGCAAATGCTGGCGCCAGCGGAGCCGTCGTTGCTAATGCCGAAAAAGCAGTCGCTGTTGCCAAAAAATGCCGTCTGTCCATGGCTCATCTCCTCCACACTTTATTGCCAGAGGTTAGGGGAAATATAAAGGTTTCACCAGCGCAGATTTCTATGCACATTCGAGACATTGCAGGCGCTAGCTTAAAAGCTAGTCTGAGACCTTTATCCTATATGCCACTATCTTTGTCCGAGATTTAATTTTTCGAGTGGGGGGGCTATGGCTACTGTGGTTTCGGTTGAGGAACATTGGGCGTTAGAAAATGCTCTTTTGGATTATTTATTTGCCGTGGATGCGATGGATGACATCGATGCCATGGTCGCTTGTTTTACTGAGGACGCGGTGGGTGATTTTAATTGGCTTGATGTTGGTAAATAATTAGGGTCTGAGGCCAATTCCGGCGTCTATTATCATGTATTAGAGACAAATTAGCATAAAAAGCACACGTTGATTAA
>JAYODZ010000136.1:0-4306 GCA_038106515.1 Rhodobiaceae bacterium | reverse complement strand
GAGATTATCGAGAGAGATGGGTGACCATCTCTCTTTTTTTTGGTTAATTGGACGGGCAAACCGGAATCACCAATGAAGTTTTTAGATCAAGCGAAAGTTTATATTCGATCGGGCAATGGCGGCGCTGGCTCGGTTAGCTTTCGGCGCGAAAAATTTGTCGAATTTGGCGGGCCCGATGGTGGCGACGGCGGCCGCGGGGGTGATGTCATTGCAGAATGCGTTGACGGCCTTAACACATTGATCGACTATCGTTATCAACAGCACTTCAAGGCTGGCACAGGCGAACATGGCATGGGCCGCAACCGCTCGGGCAAAGGCGGCGCACATAAAGTGTTACACGTTCCCGTCGGCACGCAAATTTTTGCCGAAGACAATGAAACCCTGATTTGCGACATGACCGAAGTCGGACAATCCATTGTCCTAGCCCCAGGTGGTAATGGTGGCTTCGGCAATACGCATTTTAAAGGCCCTGTTAATCGCGCGCCTCGCCACGCTAATCCCGGCCTCGAGGGAAAAGAAGCCTGGATTTGGTTGCGTCTTAAACTCATTGCCGATGTTGGTTTGGTCGGGCTTCCCAATGCCGGCAAATCGACCTTTCTGGCACGCGTCACGCGGGCAAAGCCCAAAATTGCTGACTATCCTTTTACGACGCTACATCCCAATCTCGGCGTTGCGGCGGCGCGCGGGCACGAATTTGTTATTGCTGATATCCCTGGCCTGATCGCAGGCGCCAGTGAAGGTGCTGGTCTGGGTCATCGCTTCCTGGGGCACGTCGAGCGCTGTGCCTTTATTTTACATTTGGTCGACGCAACGCAAGACGACGTCGTGGAAGCATATAGCACCATCCGGCGTGAATTGGCTGCTTATGACGCCAACCTCGCGCAAAAACAGGAGCTGATTGTCCTCAGCAAAGCCGATAGCGTGAGCGAGGATGATTTGCGGCGCAAACAAGCCGATCTCGAGCAGGCGGCTGAGCAGCCCGTACGCCTTATGTCAGCTGTCAGCGGCGTTGGCATCGACAGCTTGCTCGATCGCATTTTAAGTCGGCTCGATGTCAAAACAGCAATATCTGAGCAGGAGGCGACAGAATGGCATCCGTAACGCCTTCGGCCAGCGCCGTCATAGCGGCCCAGCGCCTGGTCATTAAAATCGGCTCGTCACTTTTGATCAAAGACGGGAAATTAAATACCGCTTGGGTGAAGACCTTGGTCGCCGATATAGCGGCCTGCAGGGCGCGGGGGCAAGATGTTATTATTGTCTCCAGTGGCGCTGTCGCTTTGGGGCGGGCGGCCCTCAATGTCGGAACAAAAAATCTGACCTTAGAAGAAAGCCAAGCCGCTGCAGCAGCTGGGCAAATTGCTCTCGCCCACGGCTGGCAGGCTGTGCTCGCCGAGCAAGATCTGAAAGCCGCACAAGTCTTGTTAACCATTGAAGATACCGAAACGCGGCGACGCTATCTAAACGCGCGGGCGACGCTTAACACATTATTGCGGCTCGGCGCCGTACCCATCATCAACGAAAATGACACCGTCGCGACCCAAGAACTTCGCTACGGCGATAATGACCGCTTGGCGGCACGTGTCGCCAGTATGGTCAGCGCCGATTGCTTGATTTTATTTTCTGATATTGATGGTCTGTACCGGATTGCCCCAAAAGCGGGGGCAAAACCCAACCCCGACGACCATATTGCCGAAATCGATGAGATTTCCCCTGATATCCTTGCTATGGCTGGTGAGGCGGGGTCGCCGCATGGCAGTGGCGGCATGAAAACAAAACTCGAAGCGGCGCGGATCGCAAGCGATGGCGGCTGTCACATGGTGCTGACAACAGGGCATCCGCTCAATCCATTGTCGCAGCTTCTCGATGGCGGTCGAGCCACTTTCTGCCGCGCCTCGAACAGTGCGCAATCAGCGCGCAAAGCCTGGATCTCAGGGGCTTTGACGCCCACAGGGCAACTGGTCATAGACAGCGGCGCCGTCGCCGCTCTGGCGGCTGGGCGCTCGCTCTTGCCCGTAGGCATTGCTGAAATCAAAGGGCATTTCGAGCGCGGTGATTGCATTTTGATATGCGACGCGGCGGGTAATGAGTTGGGGCGGGGCTTGACGGCCTATAGCAGTGAGGATGCCGCCCGCATCATTGGCCGCAAAAGCGACGCGATTGCGAAAATTCTGGGTTATACTGGTCGCACCGAAATTATTCATCGCGACGATCTCATCTTAAAGCGGGAGGATCTATCATGAGCGACACGCATTCCCTCGAGACGCTAATGCTTGCCATGGGCCAGAGTGCGGCCCAGGCCGCACGCGGCCTCGCCCTCGCCAATCGAGATTGCAAAGATGCCGTTTTGCGCGACTGTGCCGCGGTCATGCGGCAAAGATGCGACGATATTTTGGCGGCCAATGCGAAAGACATGGATCTTGCCAAAGCCGACAATCTGCCGGCGGCACGCCTCGATCGTATTCTTTTGGATGCACAGCGGCTGGAGGGGATTGCCAGTGCCTTAGAAGCCATCGCGCTTTTACCCGACCCAGTAGGCGAAGAAATTGATCGCTGGCAGCCGGCGCATAATAAGCTCGACATTGCCCGCGTGCGGGTGCCGCTTGGCGTCATTGGTGTGATTTATGAAAGCCGGCCCAATGTCACCGCAGATGCCGCAGCCTTATGCCTCAAATCTGGCAATGCCGTAATCTTGCGTGGCAGCTCGGAAATCATGAATTCAGCGCAGGCGATTGCCGCATGTTTTGACGAGGCCTTGGAGAAAAATGGGCTAGACAAAGCTTGTGTTCAGCTCGTGCCAACAGCCGATCGTGCCGCTGTCGGAATGATGTTGGCCGGCCTGAATGACACCGTTAGTGTAATTGTGCCTCGGGGCGGCAAGAACCTTGTTGCACGCGTGCAAAATGAAGCGCGCGTTCCAGTCTTCGCGCATCTCGACGGCATATGTCACAGCTATGTTCATGCCGCCGCCGATGTTGATATGGCAAAAGAGGTCGTCCTCAATGCCAAGATGCGTCGGGTTGGCATTTGTGGCGCTACCGAGACCTTACTGATTGACGAAGCCTGTATCGCCACGCACCTGACGCCCGTGCTCAATGCGTTAGACGAAGCAGGTTGCGAAATTCGCGGCGATGACATCTGTCAAGCCCATGACCCGCGCGTCCGGCCCGCGACGGAAGACGATTGGCACACAGAATATCTCGATGCCATTATTTCAGTGAAAGTGGTCGCTGGGATTGAACAAGCAATCGAGCACGTAAATCATTATGGCTCAAACCACACGGATGCGATTATCACTCAGGATAGTGCGGCAGCGACGCAGTTCTTGAATGAAGTCGACAGCGCTATTGTGATGCACAATGCCTCGACGCAGTTTGCCGATGGCGGTGAATTCGGCATGGGAGCCGAAATCGGTATCGCCACAGGCCGGTTTCATGCCCGCGGCCCTGTTGGGCTCGAGCAATTAACCATCTTTAAATATGCTGTCAGAGGCAATGGGCAAACGCGGCCCAAATAAAGCGATGGCCCGCGCGCTCCCACCCCTACTCCCAGGCATGCGGGTCGGCCTCTATGGTGGCAGCTTCGACCCCCCGCATGCTGGTCACATTCAGGTTAGTCGTGGCGTTCAAAAAACACTTGGGCTGGACAAAATGATTTGGCTGGTCAGCCCCCAAAATCCTTTGAAGCCGCGCCAAGCAACGACCCTCGATACCCGCCTCAGAGCTTGCGATGCGATAACGCATAAAACCCGCGAAATCGTCTCGGACATTGAGAGCCAGTGGCGCTGCACCTATGCCATAGACACCATTACAGAATTTCAGATGCGCTACCCTGCCTGTCGCTTTATCTGGGTTATGGGCAGCGATAATTTTGCCAGCTTCCACCATTGGCGCGCCTGGCAAAAAATCATGCGCAAAATTCCGATCGCCATATACCCGCGCCCTGGCTCCACGCTGACGGCAGGATTGTCTCCCGCAGCACAGCAATTTTCTGCCTATCGCTGCGCCCCAGCCGCTTTACCGCATCGACGAGCCCCCGCATGGGCAATTTTGAACGCGCCGCGGCGGGCCGACGCCTCGCGCATCATTCGTGCTGGCAAAGATTGAACCATCAGATCAAACATGCTTAACTGGAGGCGTTCGTGAATGCGAGCTTTAGGTGAAACAAGTAAAAGGGGATTTGCACTGAGTACGCTCATGCAGCAAGCATCTGATGAACCTCCTAGTCCTGGGCGGACATCAATGATAGATCTCGTCGTAAAAAGCCTTGATGACAACAAGGCCGAAAATATCGTCACCATTGATTTGAC
>JAYODZ010000135.1:0-4342 GCA_038106515.1 Rhodobiaceae bacterium | reverse complement strand
ATGCCTTTATACTTCATCCGCTTATATTTGCCGCACAAGCATTCGTAATCCTTGATCGGGCCAAAAATACGCGCACAGAACAAACCATCGCGCTCAGGCTTGAAGGTGCGGTAGTTAATCGTCTCCGGCTTCTTAATTTCGCCATAAGACCAAGAGAGAATTTTCTCTGGGCTCGCGATCGAGATACGGATTTGATCGAAGGCCTGTTGATTGGCCTGCGGGTTGAAGATATTCATGACCTCATGGTTCATGCCTGTCACTCCTCAATGAATCGGCGTCGCGACGCCTGATTAATGGTCCTTGCTTTCACTGGTCAACTCAACATTGAGACCCAGTGACCGGATTTCTTTCACCAACACGTTAAAGCTTTCGGGGATGCCTGCCTCAAATGTGTCGTCGCCACGGACAATCGCTTCATAAACTTTTGTCCGCCCGGCCACGTCATCAGATTTAACCGTGAGCATTTCCTGCAGCGTGTAAGCTGCGCCGTAAGCTTCGAGCGCCCAAACTTCCATCTCGCCAAAACGTTGACCACCGAATTGAGCTTTACCGCCCAATGGTTGTTGCGTTACCAGCGAGTATGGCCCGATCGAGCGTGCGTGGATCTTATCGTCAACGAGGTGATGCAATTTCAGCATATAAATATAACCGACGGTTACATTGCGATCGAAATAATCACCCGTGCGGCCGTCCCGCAACTTCACCTGACCCGAGACGTCAACGCCGGCAGCGCCAAGCATGTCAACGATATCGACCTCATGCGCACCATCAAACACTGGCGTCGCGATTGGCACACCTTTGCGCAAGGTATGGCTCATCTCAATCATTTGGCCGTCTTCCAATTCTGAGACCAGCTGATCGTCAGGATACACTTTAGCCAAAATCGCACGCACATTTTCGACCTTGCCTTGTTGCTCGTAAGCCTTCAAAGCATCGTCGATTTGTTTGCCGATATTGGCGCAAGCCCAACCAAGATGGGTTTCCAAAATCTGACCCACATTCATCCGGCTCGGCACACCAAGTGGATTGAGCACGATATCAACGGGCGTTCCGTCATCGAGATAGGGCATATCTTCTACGGGAACGATGCGACTGATCACACCCTTGTTGCCGTGACGCCCAGCCATCTTATCACCTGGCTGCAATTTACGCTTGATGGCGACATAAACTTTCACCATTTTCATGACGCCAGGCGGCAATTCATCACCACGTTGCAGCTTGTCGACTTTATCCTCAAAGCGCTCTTCCAGTGCTTTTTTGGCCTCGTCGAACTGGCGCCGCATGGCTTCCAACTCGCTCATTGCGCTGTCATTCTTCAACGCAATATCCCACCACTGATTGCGCGGCAGATCGTCGAGCATGCCTTGCGTAATTTTAGCATCTGCATCGATAGCTTTAATGCCAGCAGCAGCCTGCTTACCGACCAACAATGTTGCCAGTCGGTTATAGACGTTGCGTTGCAAGATATTCATCTCGTCATCGCGGTCTTTGGCCAAAAGCTCGATTTCCTCGCGCTCGATTGCCAAGGCGCGCTCATCTTTATCAATGCCATGACGGTTAAAGACGCGAACCTCAACCACAGTTCCCGATGTCCCGGGCGGCAAGCGCAAGGACGTGTCGCGAACATCGGAGGCTTTTTCACCAAAGATTGCCCGCAAGAGCTTCTCTTCCGGCGTCATTGGGCTCTCGCCTTTTGGCGTAATTTTACCGACCAGAATATCACCCGGATGTACTTCGGCACCGATATAAACAATACCAGCCTCATCAAGATTCCGCAAAGCTTCTTCACCGACATTGGGAATATCGCGGGTAATCTCTTCCGGCCCCAGCTTGGTATCACGCGCCATAATGTCGAATTCCTCAATATGAATTGAGGTAAACACGTCATCGCGAACGATCCGCTCTGAGATCAAGATCGAGTCTTCAAAGTTGTAGCCATTCCACGGCATAAAAGCGACAAGGACGTTACGACCCAGCGCCAATTCACCAAGCTCTGTCGACGGTCCGTCCGCGACAACATCGCCACGTTCGATCCGATCACCAACACGCACCAATGGACGTTGGTTGATACAGGTTGACTGGTTCGAGCGCTGGAATTTTCGCAGATTATAAATATCGACGCCAGATTTTGAGGCATCGGTTTCTTCCGTCGCGCGAATAACAATGCGGGTCGCATCAACTTGGTCGACCACGCCAGAGCGGCGAGCCGTAATGGCGGCGCCACTATCACGAGCGACCACCTCTTCCATGCCCGTCCCAACCAATGGCGCCTCGGCTTGCAGCAAAGGCACCGCCTGACGTTGCATGTTCGAGCCCATCAGAGCGCGGTTGGCGTCGTCATTCTCAAGGAATGGGATCAAGGCCGCAGCGACCGACACAATCTGTTTCGGAGAAACATCGATCAGGTTCACCATATCTGGCGTGACCATTTCGAAATCACCATTGATCCGGCAGTTCACCAAATCTTCTTCAATCTTGCCCGTGCTACCGATCGCGATATTGGCCTGAGCCACACGATAGCGCGCCTCTTCCATTGCCGAC
Source organism: Rhodobiaceae bacterium (assembly GCA_038106515.1). Taxonomy (GTDB): domain Bacteria; phylum Pseudomonadota; class Alphaproteobacteria; order RS24; family RS24; genus JAYODZ01. The sequence continues at coordinate 1,801 of JAYODZ010000135.1, read as the reverse complement.
AGATAAACAACCTCATCGGTCACCTTGCCATCGACCACACGGCGATAGGGGCTCTCGATAAAGCCATATTTATTGACCCGCGCAAATGTTGCCAGCGAGTTAATCAGACCAATATTTGGCCCCTCGGGTGTCTCAATGGGACAAATCCGACCGTAATGGGTTGGGTGCACGTCGCGCACTTCAAAGCCTGCACGCTCGCGCGTCAAACCGCCTGGCCCAAGAGCCGAAAGGCGGCGTTTATGGGTAATTTCAGACAGCGGATTGGTTTGGTCCATAAATTGTGACAATTGCGACGAACCAAAGAATTCACGCACAGCCGCAGCCACAGGTTTCGCATTAATCAAATCTTGCGGCATGACTGTGTCGATATCGAGCGAACTCATGCGCTCTTTAATCGCCCGCTCCATGCGCAACAGCCCAACACGGAACTGATTTTCCATCAGCTCACCAACCGAACGCACACGGCGGTTACCAAGATTGTCAATATCGTCAATATCGCCGCGACCGTCACGCAGATCAACCAGCGTTTGCATTACGGAGACGATGTCTTCCTTACGCAGCACGCGGATATCATCTGGGCAATCAAGATCCAGACGCATATTCATCTTCACGCGACCAACCGACGACAAGTCGTACCGCTCGGAATCGAAGAATAAGCTATCAAACAGAGCGCCAGCCGTCTCGGGGGTTGGCGGCTCGCCTGGGCGCATCACACGATAAATTTCTTCCAAGGCCGAAATTCGGTCAGATGATTTATCGGCCTTCAATGTGTTGCGGACAAATGGGCCCTTGTTGACCAAGTCAACATCGAGGGTCGTGATTTCCGTATAGCCCCCTTCGAGCAATGCCCCGAGGCTATCTTCGGTAATTTCGTCACCAGCTTCGGCAAAGATTTCGCCCGTCTCGAAATTCACAATTTCTTCTGCCAGGAAGCGACCAATCAATTCCGAGTCGCCCACGCGCAGTGTCTCAAGGCCATCCTCTTTCAGCTTACGCGCCATACGCGGCGTCAGCTTGCCGCCGGCTTCAATAACCACCTTGCCCGTCTTGGCGTCGACCAGGTCATAAGCTGGCTTGCTGCCACGACGTTGTTCAACATTAAATGGCGTTTCCCAGGCGTCTTTGGCACGCTTGTATGAAACTTTGCCATAGAACAGGCTCAAAATATCATCCGAAGCATAATCGAGCGCGTGTAACAGCACCGTGGCTGGCAGTTTACGGCGGCGGTCAATGCGCACATGCAGAATATCTTTGGCATCGAATTCGAAGTCGAGCCATGATCCGCGGTAAGGAATAACCCGAGCGGCAAACAGAAGTTTACCAGATGCGTGGGTTTTGCCTTTGTCATGGTCAAAGAAAACGCCCGGGCTGCGGTGCATTTGCGAGACAATAACCCGCTCGGTGCCATTGACAACGAAAGTGCCGTTATTGGTCATGAAAGGCAGATCGCCCATATAGACCTCTTGTTCTTTAATGCCGCGAATGGAGCGCGCGCCCGTTTCTTCGTCGACGTCGAACACGACCAGCCGAAGGGTTACTTTGAGGGGTGCTGCGAAGGTCATGCCGCGTTGTTGGCATTCATCCACGTCATATTTGGGGGCTTCGAATTCATACGAAACGAACTCAAGAAGCGCGGTATTTCCGAAATCCGCAATTGGGAATACAGACTTGAAGACAGCCTCTAAACCTTGCTCTTCACGGCCGGTTTCTGGGTTCTTCACCTGAAGGAATTGATCATAAGATTCTTTTTGAACCTCGATCAGATTGGGCATCTCAACGATTTGGGGGATACGACCAAAAG
>JAYODZ010000134.1:0-4403 GCA_038106515.1 Rhodobiaceae bacterium | reverse complement strand
TTCCTCGGTTTTCTCCTGGCCGTCTTGACTTTCCTCAGCCACCCGACAGTCCTCCCAGAATTAACTCGACATCATCAAGCGTTGCATTCACGAGATCGGAAAAGGCGTAGCCCAAAACTGGAGCCGAGATGAATAGGATAAAAAAGACCCCCAGCATAGAAATCGGAAAGCCGAAGGAAAATAAGTTCAGTTGCGGCGCTGACCGCGTGATTACCCCAATAGAAATATTGATCATCAACAGCAACGTCACGATGGGCAACATGATCAGGGACGCGGCCAGAAACATCCATCCTGCCGCCCGAATACCACCTTCAATAAAAACCCGTAAATCTGGGATCACAACGATCGGCGAAAACTCATAAGAACGCATAATCAGCGAGAACAAAATAAGATGTCCATCCAAAGCCAAAAACGTCACAATAAGGAATAAGGTGAGAATTTGGCTGACAACTGGCGTCTGACCACCCGCATCGGGGTCCATTTGAGCGGCATAACCGAGGCCTGCTGTCGAGGCAATTTTCTCACCTGCCAAAGCGGCGGCGGAAAACCAGATGGTCGTAATCAAACCCGCCGATAGGCCAATGGCGATTTCTTTCAGCATCAAAGCCACACCAAAGGCTGAGCCAATTGTTGCGCTGTCAGGAAGGGGCGTCTTGGTGGCAATAATAACCGTGAGAACCATGGCCAGCATGATACGGATTTGCGGCATCACATAACGCGTCCCAAAAAACGGCGCACTGATCATAAAGGCACCGATCCGCAAAGAGGCGACGAAATATTGGGTCACATATTCAATCGCGACCGATAGATCAATTCCAGGGAGTATGCTCTCACTTGGTGTCACGGATGCCTCTAATTAATATGCGCCACGCGATCAAATATGAAGGCAAAATAATCAGTTAACTGCAGCAAAATAAAATTTGCCAAGAGACCAAAAGAGCCGATCACCACCACAAGCTTAGGCACAAAGCTCAGCGTCATTTCGTTAATTGACGTGGCCGCTTGGATAATACCAATCACCAAACCAATGGCGAGGGCAATGGCGAGAATGGGCCCTGCGGCCATCAGAATATGCCAAAAGGCTTGGCGTAAATATTCAACATTTGCATCGAATTCCATAATAACTCCTAATTGGCGGCATAAGTGGCAACGAGTGACCCAACGGTCATGGCCCAGCCATCGACCAAGACAAAAAGCAATAGTTTAAAGGGCAAGGCTACCAGCATTGGGCTCAACATCATCATCCCGAGGGACATCAAGATCGAGGCAATAACCATGTCGATCACAAGAAAAGGCAAGAACAGCAAAAATCCAATTTGAAAAGCGGTCTTGAGCTCGGAGGTGATAAAGGCTGGCAGCAGAACCGTCAGCGGTACGCTGGTCGGCGTTTCGTATGTTGTATCGCCCGCCATATCAGCAAACATGGTGAGGTCTTTCTCACGGGTATTGCGCACCATAAAGTTCTTCATCACGCTCGATCCTGTATCGAGCGCCTGAGCGGCTGGCATCGAGCCTTCCATGTAAGGGGTCACGGCATCTTCATAAACCGACGTCAAGGTCGGGGTCATGATGAACAAAGACAAGAATAAGGCGATCGCGATCAAGACCTGATTGGGCGGCGTTTGCTGTGTCCCCATGGCCTGACGCAAGATAGATAGAACAATAATGATACGGGTAAAAGACGTCATGCCCAGCACGAGTGACGGCAAAATTGTAAGTCCCGCCATCAAAGCTAGTATTTGCAGGGACAATGAATAGGTTGTGGCGCCATTGCCCTGGTCAATCATGTTGACCGCTGGCAGGCCGGCATTCAAGTTGGTGATAATTTCTTGCGCGTGAGAAACATCAGGCGAGAGCAGAACCACACCCGCCATCACGAGCAAAGTGAGAGATCGTATCGGCAATAAGCGCATCATTAGGCGACCGCCTCCTCGGCCTGCACGGCCTCAAAGCCTGCAGCGGTCGTCGGCAGAGCAAACAACTGGCTAGCCTGCCCTTTTGCGCTGATCACCACGTAATCGCGGTCATCAATACGGATAATCTTCAGCTTCTCGGCAACGCCGAGACTGATGTCGTTCACAATTTGGACGCGCTTATGGCCGTGTAAACGCTCGGCGATTGGGGCACGATGGCGTTTTACAAAGGCCAATGCAGCGAGCAACAAGCCTAAGAAAATGACAACGGTTATAATTTGAGTCAGGCCAACGGTTTCGACAGGCATGATGACATCCTCCAGTTAACGGAGAGAGGCAAAAATCATGCCAAACGGCGCACTTAGCGGGTTATCCTATAAACTATTGTTTTTATTATAAAATTAATGGGAAATGATGATCTGTCAAGAAACCGACGGTTAGAGGTTCTCAACCCGTTTTTCGGGGTCGACAATCTCGGTAAAACGAATACCAAAGCGTTCGCCTACCATCACCACTTCGCCGCGCGCAATCATTGTACCATTGGCCATAATATCAAGCGGGTCGCCTGCCAGACGGTCAAGTTCGACGACCGAGCCTTCATTGAGACGCAACAGATCACGAATTTTTATCTCGGCATTGCCGACAACGACGGTCAATTCAACGTCGATATTTTCTAATACACGCAGGTTTTCAACCCCAACACGCTCGGTTTTTTCGGCGGCTGGCGCGGCTTCCTGTGCTTCAGTCTGCTCTTCGTTTTCCATGATCGGATCCTTCCACTACGCGTTGGGTTCGTTTTTTCCGGTCAAACAGACGGCGGCTTGTCCTGCCACCTCACCGAGTTCACCGAAATAATAGGGTTCATGTTCTAAAAAGACCTCGACGCTCTCGTTCAAGGTCATCGGCACGACGTCGCCGGGGCGCAAATAAATCAGGCGTGTCAGCGATAAGACAGGGTTACCAAGACGCGCTTCCAAATGCAGCGGAATATTAAGAACAGCGCGCTCCATTTTCGTACGCCACGAAATATCATCATCAACCGTCTCGCTTTGAACCCGCGACCGCAGTTGCGAGGCAATCGGTTTTAACGTTTGCAAAGGATAAATAATATCGAAACTGGCCGGATCTAAATTTGGTAACTGCACGACAAAGGAACAGATAATAACGATGTCACCGCCGTCGACAAAAGAAGCAAATTGCGGGTTCACTTCCCGTCCAACCTGATGCATCGTCAAGGGCAAGAGGTCACGCCAAGAAACTTCCAGCATCTCGCACAAACCGTCCGTAACGAGCTCAATCACCCGCTCTTCTGTCGCCGTAAATTCAGCTCGGCGACTGTCAAGGGATCTTACCTTACCGCCATAATAGGAATCCGTGAGCAGCGAAATGAACGATGGGTGCAACACCATAAGCATAGAACCGCGTAATTCGTCGATTTTGACCGTGGTCAAGCTCATGAAACCATCGATACCACTGCAATATTCGTCGAACGTTTTCACTTCAGGTGGAAAGGACGAAATTCGTGGCTGAATGCGCAACATTGGCAAAAATGTTGCCCGTGCTTGTCGCGCGAAACGTTCGTTAATCATGCGTAGAGCGTAATAATCACCCAGAACGGACAGGTCATCGGAGCCAAAGGAAAAAGGCCGAACGGCATCCGACTCTGAAACATCGACCGTAGAGGCCCCTGCCGGACGTTCGGATAGACCGTCAATGAGGGCATTTACCTCGTCGGTAGATAGTTTTCGGGTCGATGACACGCTTCACGCTCCGCTAGGTCTTACTGTAGCACAAAAGACGTGAACAAGACATGCTCAACGCCGCCAAAACCTTCGAGCTCTTCGAGCTTCACATTGATGGCATCACGAATTGAATCTGCCAATTTTTGCTTGCCAGCGCGGCCCTGGATTTCGGTTTCATTGAACTCGCTCATGACGATCAATATTTCTGACCGCAGCGCCGCTTGGTGAGAATCAACATTAGCCATTACTTGATCATCATATTGCGTCGACACAGCAACGCCAACCTGCAAGAATTTACGCGAGTCACGCAAATTGGTGGTCATATTGCCAGTAAACTCATAATAGGTGGTATCGAAGGTCTCGACCACGGGCACGTCTTTAACCTTTTTCTTCGGCAGACCGTCCTCGCCAAGCTCTTCCTCGGCTGTCGCGCCTTCCTCATCGGTAGCGTCTTCGTCAGCTGCCTCTGGTTTCGCAGCCTTTTCCTGACGTTCAATAATCTGCTCGACCTCAGCCGATGGATCCGTGCTATTGCCACCAAAAACCAGAAAACCCAATAAAAGGCCGACAGCTAGAAGCAAAAGCCCGCCAACACCAAGCAAAATAATGAGGAGCATATTGCTCTTTTTTTCTTCGCCTTCAGCTTCATCCGCCATGATAGTCACTCACTCCTAAAATTAGTACCTTTGGCTGTTACGCCGTGACATTTACGCCACTCGGATGCACATTCCGTGCCGAATTTACCAAA
>JAYODZ010000133.1:0-4411 GCA_038106515.1 Rhodobiaceae bacterium | reverse complement strand
TTTGGTAAATTCGGCACGGAATGTGCATCCGAGTGGCGTAAATGTCACGGCGTAAGAGCCAAAGTAACTAATTTCAGGAGTGAGTGACTATCATGGCGGATGAAGCAGAAGGCGAAGAAAAAAAGAGCAATACGCTCCTCATTATCTTGCTTGGCGTTGGCGGGCTTTTGCTTCTCGCTGTCGGCCTTTTACTGGGTTTCTTGGTATTCGGTGGTAACAACACCGATCCATCAGCGGAGGTCGAGCAAATCATCGAGCGGCAAGAGAAGGCAGCCAAACCAGAAGCTTCTGAAGAAGAGGCTCAAGGCGAAGAGGGTGCCCCGACCGAGGAAGAGCTTGGTGAAGATGGTTTGCCAAAGAAAAAAGTCAAGGACGTGCCGCAGGTCGAGACGTTTGACACGACCTATTACGAGTTTACTGGCAATATGACGACCAATTTGCGCGACTCGCGCAAGTTCTTGCAAGTCGGCGTAGCGGTGTCGACGCAATATGATGATCAGGTCATGGCCAATGTCGACTCGCACCAAGCGGCTCTTCGTTCGGAAATTTTGATTGTGATGAGCGAATTTAACGAAACTGAAATTCAAGGCCGAGCTGGTAAGCAAAAATTGGCAGATGCAATTCGCGATGCGATCAATGTTAAACTCGAGGAGCTCGAGGGCTTTGGTGGCGTTGAGCATGTGTTGTTCACGTCATTTGTGTTGCAATAAGGCAAAGCGGGAGCGTCAAGCGTGTCATCGACCCGAAAACTGTCTACCGATGAGGTTAATGCCCTAATCGACGGTCTCTCCGACCGTCCTTCTGGCGCCTCGATGGTCGACGTCTCGGCGTCAGACGCTGTCCGACCCTTTTCGTTCGGCTCTGACGATCTTTCGGTACTCGGTGATTATTATGCCCTCCGTATGATCAATGAGCGTTTTGCGCGTCAAGCAAGGGCCACTTTTCTGCCGATGCTCCGCATCCAGCCGCGGATTTCCTCTTTTCCGCCAGAGGTTAAAACCTTTGATGAGTATTGCAGCGGTATCGATAGCTTTATGAGCTTGACCACCGTCAAAATTGACGAATTGCGCGGCTCGATGTTGATGGTGCTGCATCCGTCTTTTATTTCATTGCTCACCGATTCCTATTATGGCGGTAAGGTGCGCTCGCTTGATAGCCGTCGGGCGGAATTTACCGCGACTGAAGAACGGGTGATCGAGCTCGTCACCGAAGGCTTGTGCGATATGCTCGAAGTCTCGTGGCGCGATCTTCTACCGCTGACCATGCATCAGGTTGGGCGGGAGGTGAACCCACAATTTGCCTCCTTCGTCGATGGTGGCGATATGGTGATTATTTGCTCATTTGTGGTGCAATTGCCGAATTTGGATCCGGCAAGCTTTGATGTTATTTATCCATTGCAAACCCTGAAGCCGATAGCCTCGCAATTGCGCTCTCGGGTGCAAAGCGAGACGGTCGATGACGATATTTCGTGGCGGACGAAAATGGAGCGTGCGGTTCTTAATATTCCGCTGCATTTGGAAGCGCGCTTGGGTAATCCCGTCTTATCGCTGACACGTTTGATTTACTTGCGACCCGGTGATGTTGTGCCGATGGCGTTGAATGAGAGCGTCGAGGTCTTTTTAGAACAAGAACCCTATTATTTCGGTGAGCTGGGTGAGGTGGCTGGTCAAGCCGCTGTTAGCTTGACCGGAAAAAACGAGCCTAACGCGTAGTGGAAGGATCCGATTATGGAAAACGAAGAGCAGACTGAAGCCCAGGAAGCCGCACCAGCCGCGGAGAAATCCGAGCGCGTTGGAGTCGAAAACCTGCGTGTATTAGAAAATATCGATGTCGAATTGACTGTCGTAGTTGGTAATGCCGAGATTAAAATTCGCGATCTCTTGCGCCTCAATGAAGGCTCGGTGATCGAACTAGATCGTCTTGCTGGCGACCCGCTGGATATCATGGCCAATGGCACCATGATTGCCCGTGGCGAAGTGGTGATGGTGGGAGAGCGCTTTGGTATTCGGTTTACCGAGATTGTTGACCCCGAAAAACGGGTTGAAAACCTATAACCGTCGGTTTCTTGACAGCTCTCATAATTAGACAAAATTATTAAATAAAAACAACATCTTAATATTGTTCCGAGCAAACGCGTTGTTTGGCACGGTTTTTGCCTTTCTCCCGTAACTGGAGGATGTCATCATGCCTGTCGAAGCCGTTGGCCTGACTCAAATTATAACCGTTATCATTTTCCTAGGTTTGTTGCTGGCGGCGCTTGCCTTTGTGAAGCGCCACCGCGCGCCGATTGCCGAGCGGTTGCACGGCCATAAGCGTGTGCAAATCGTGAATGATGTAAGTCTCGGCGTTTCCGAAAAGCTGAAAATTATCCGTATTGACGACCGAGACTATGTGGTGATTAGCGCCAAGGGGCAGGCCAGCCAGCTATTTGCTTTGCCCGCGACAGCGTCCGCGGCCGAGGCCGAGGCCTTTCACGTTGAGGAGGCGGTCGCCTAATGTCGTACTCGTCTGTAGCGCGCTATCTATCATTCTGCATCGTTGTGGCGGGGCTTCTGGTCGTGCCAGACGCCGTGTCTGCGCAGGAGATTATCAATAATCTGAACGCCGGTCTGCCAGCGGTCAATATGGTTGATCAGGGCAATGGCTCGACCACCTATTCGCTGTCTTTGCAAATTTTGGCGCTGATGGCGGGGCTAACCATTTTGCCGTCGCTGGTTCTCGGTATGACGTCGTTTACGCGTATTATCATTGTTTTGTCGATCTTGCGGCAAGCGATGGGGACCCAACAAACGCCGCCCAATCAGGTTCTAATTGCAATAGCTCTGTTCTTATCCCTTTTCATCATGACGCCGACTTTGACATCGGTTTATGAAGATGCGGTGACACCCTATATGGAAGGCACGATGCCGGCGGCGCAAGCGCTTGATACGGGATCGAGTGTTATGAAGAGTTTTATGGTGCGCAATACGCGCGAGAAAGACCTCACCATGTTCGCCGATATGGCTGGCGATACGACTTATGAAACGCCGACCAATGTGCCGCTTACTGTGTTGCTACCAGCCTTTATCACCTCCGAGCTGAAAACCGCATTTCAAATCGGGTTTTTATTATTCTTGCCTTTCCTGGTCATCGACATGGTGATCGCATCAATCTTGATGTCGTTGGGGATGATGATGTTGAGCCCGATGTTGGTGGCTTTACCGTTCAAACTTTTACTTTTCGTTTTGGTCGACGGCTGGGCCATGACGGTCGGCTCGCTCGTCGCCACTTATGCCGCCAATTAGGAGTTGTTATGGAATTTGATGCAAATGTTGAATATTTACGCCAAGCCTTTTGGCACATTTTAATGGCGGCGGGGCCGATTCTAGCCATTGCCCTAGCGATTGGTTTGGTTATCGGGATTATCCAAGCGGCGACCTCGATCAATGAAATGACGCTGAGTTTCGTCCCCAAATTGGTGGTTGTGATCGGCGCCTTTGGCCTTTTGGCAAATTTTATTTTGCTGCAGCTAACCGACTATTTTGCCTTCATCTTCGATCGCGTCGCCCATATTAATTAGAGGTTGTTGTGGCCCCGAGCGAGAGCATACTTCCAGGGATTGATCTGTCGGTCGCGATTGAATATGTGACACAGTATTTCGTCGCCTCCTTACGGATTGGCGCATTCATGATCAGTGCGCCGTTTTTTGGGACACGCTATGTGATGCCGCAAATCCGCATCATGCTCGCTATGGTCTTGACGATTATTATTGCCTCCAAGACACCGTTACCCGACAGCGCGACAATCGGTTCGGCCTTTGGGTTTGCACTCATGCTGAAAGAGATCGCGATCGGCATATCGGCGGGTTTGATCACCACCATTTGGTTTGCCGCCGCGGCTTTGGCGGGGGAGAAAATTGCGTCCACAGCGGGTCTCGGTTATGCCGCGCAAATGGATCCCGATGCCGGCGGTCAAACACCAGTTGTTAGTCAGATTTTGACCCTATTTCTGATTGTGACCTTTCTGGCTTTGGATGGGCATCTCATTTTATTCTCATTGATCATGCGCTCTTACGAATTTTCGCCGATCCTTGTCATCCCCGATTTGCGGGTGTTTATTGAGGGCGGTATTAAGGCCGCGGGCTGGATGTTTTTAGCCGCGTCGCTGATTATGTTGCCGATCGTGACTTTGTTGTTGATGATTAATATTTCGATCGGTGTGATTACACGTTCAGCACCACAATTGAACCTGTTTTCCTTTGGTTTTCCAATTTCCATGCTGGGTGTGTTTTTTATTCTATTTATCTCGGCGCCAGTGCTGGGCTATGCCTTTTCCGATCTCGTGAATGCGACGATCGAAGATGTCGAGTTAATCCTAGGAGGACTGTCGGGTGGCTGAGGAAAGTCAAGACGGCCAGGAGAAAACCGAGGAA
>JAYODZ010000132.1:0-4452 GCA_038106515.1 Rhodobiaceae bacterium | reverse complement strand
TCAAGGATTACGAATGCTTGTGCGGCAAATATAAGCGGATGAAGTATAAAGGCATCATCTGCGAAAAATGCGGTGTTGAAGTCACGCTGACGAAAGTACGCCGTGAGCGCATGGGCCATATTGAATTGGCCGCACCTGTGGCCCATATCTGGTTCTTGAAATCGCTGCCCAGCCGCATCGGTTTGTTGCTGGATATGACGTTGAAAGATCTCGAGCGGGTTCTCTATTTCGAGCAATTTATTGTTCTTGATCCGATGTTGTCGGCCCTGAAAAAAGGTCAATTGCTGACGGAAGAAGAATATCTGCAAGCGCAAGACGATTACGGCGAAGACAGCTTCTCCGCTGGTATCGGTGCAGAAGCTGTGCGCACAATGTTGCAGGAATTGAATCTTGAAGAGCTGCGCGATCATCTGCGTGTCGAAATCGCAGAAGCCACAACCGAGTTGAAACCTAAAAAACTTGCGAAGCGTTTGAAAGTTGTTGAAGCCTTCTTGCGCTCGGGCAGCCGCCCTGAGTGGATGATCATGACGATCGTGCCGGTTATTCCGCCAGAACTTCGTCCTCTGGTGCCGCTGGATGGCGGGCGTTTTGCGACGTCTGATTTGAATGATCTATACCGCCGCGTCATCAACCGGAACAATCGGTTGAAACGCCTCATCGAGCTGCGCGCACCTGATATTATTGTGCGCAACGAAAAACGCATGCTGCAAGAGTCGGTTGACGCTTTGTTTGATAATGGCCGCCGTGGTCGCGTTATTACGGGCGGCAATAAGCGTCCGCTAAAATCTCTCTCCGATATGCTGAAGGGTAAGCAAGGGCGTTTCCGGCAAAACCTGTTGGGTAAGCGGGTTGACTATTCCGGTCGCTCCGTGATCGTGGTGGGTCCAGAGCTTAAGTTGCACCAGTGCGGTCTGCCTAAGCAAATGGCGCTTGAGCTATTCAAACCCTTTATCTATTCGCGATTGGAAGCCAAGGGCCTATCAGCGACCGTGAAGCAGTCGAAAAAAATGGTCGAGAAAGCGCGTCCCGAAGTTTGGGATATTCTTGACGAGGTGATCCGGGAGCATCCCGTTCTGTTGAACCGGGCGCCAACTTTGCACCGTCTTGGCATTCAAGCTTTCGAGCCGGTGTTGATTGAAGGTAAAGCTATTCAGTTGCATCCGCTCGTTTGTGCCGCTTTTAATGCCGACTTCGACGGTGACCAAATGGCCGTTCACGTTCCTCTGTCGCTGGAAGCGCAACTTGAGGCACGCGTGTTGATGATGTCGACAAACAATATTCTGCACCCTGCCAATGGGGCGCCGATTATTGTGCCATCGCAAGATATTGTTCTTGGTCTCTACTATATGACGCTGGAACGTGATGGCATGCCAGGCGAGGGGCGTTTGATCGGCGGTCTTGATGAGCTGGAACATGCGCTCGAAACCAAAGCTGTAACCTTGCATACGAAAATTAAAGCCCGCATCGAAGAGATGAACGAAGATGGCGAAATCGTTTCGCGCGTTGTTGATACGACACCGGGTCGCTTAATGTTGGCGCAGGAGCTTCCGAAGCATCCTAACCTGCCTTACAGCACGGTTAACCGTTTGATGACCAAGAAAGAAGTGTCGAAGGTCATTGACTCGGTCTATCGCCATTGCGGTCAGAAAGAAACTGTTCTGTTCTGCGACCATATTATGTTGCTGGGCTTCCGTCAGGCTGCCCGTGCTGGCATTTCCTTCGGTAAAGACGATATGGTGATCCCTGGTGATAAGGAGAAGCTGATCGAAGAAACGGCGCAGCTCGCAAAAGAATATGAGCAGCAATATATCGACGGTCTGATTACCCAAGGGGAAAAATACAACAAGGTGGTGGACGCTTGGGCGCGCTGTACAGATCGCGTGGCCGACGCCATGATGAACAAAATCTCCTCCGTCGGCGAAGAAGCGATGCAGGATGATAATCGCTTCATCAATTCGATCTATATGATGTCGCATTCTGGGGCGCGTGGCTCGCCTGCGCAAATGAAACAGCTGGCTGGGATGCGTGGTCTGATGGCAAAACCATCAGGCGAGATTATCGAGACACCGATTATCTCCAACTTTAAAGAAGGTCTCACCGTTCTTGAGTATTTTAACTCTACCCACGGCGCGCGGAAAGGTCTTGCAGATACGGCTCTGAAAACGGCCAATTCCGGTTATTTGACACGTCGTCTTGTTGACGTTGCCCAAGATAGCATCATCAACGAAGTTGATTGTGGTACCCAAGGCGGGATAACGGTTTCGGCTGTGATCGAAGCTGGTGAGGTTATCACCTCGCTGTCGGATCGCGTTCTTGGTCGTTTCCCCGTTGAAGATGTTGTGCATCCAGCTTCGGGCGATGTGATAGTCAAGCGCGGCGAAATGATTGTTGAGCATCATCTGCCTGCAATCGAAGAGGCTAATTTGCTCGGCATCAAGATCCGGTCGGTCTTGACTTGCGAGAGCAAAACGGGCGTCTGTGGTCATTGCTACGGTCGTGACCTCGCGCGCGGGACACCGGTTAATATTGGTGAGGCCGTTGGTGTGATTGCCGCTCAATCGATCGGTGAGCCTGGCACCCAGCTGACGATGCGGACTTTCCACATTGGTGGTACGGCGCAAGTGGTTGACCAATCCTTTGTCGAGTCAAACGCCGAAGGTAAAATCGAGTTTGAAAATGCCAATGTCGTCGAAGATAGCCAAGGTCGCTTGGTTGTTATGGGACGGAATGTGCATATCAAAGTAATCGATAATAATGGCCTAGAGCGCGCCAACCAGAAGTTGACTTATGGAGCGCGTTTGCGGGTAAAAGAGGGCGACATGGTCAGCCGCGGCTCGCGTTTGGCAGAATGGGAGCCTTATGCGATCCCGATTTTGACCGAGGTCAATGGCGTTGTTGCCTTTGAGGATATTGTCGATGGCGTTACCGTCACCGAACGCTCGGATGAGGCAACGGGTATTTCGCAACGCGAAGTGGTCGACCATATTACGGGCACACGCGGCTCGGATCTAAAACCAGCTCTGGTGGTCAAGGGTGAAGACGGTAAGGTGTTAAAGCTGGCCAGTGGGTCAGAAGCCCGTTATGCCTTGGCGCCTGGCGCGATTTTGTCGGTCGACAATGGTGCTAAGGTGCATGCTGGCGATATTCTGGCACGGATTCCAACAGAAGGTGCGACCTCGAGCGATATTACGGGTGGTCTCCCACGCGTGGCTGAATTGTTCGAAGCGCGTCGTCCGAAAGATCACGCCATTATTGCTGAAGTCACGGGCCGCGTTGAATTTGGCCGCGACTTCAAGAGCAAACGTCGGATCATTATTCAACCTCTCGAAGCGGATGTCGAACCGGCGGAATATCTCGTCCCGCGCACCAAGCATTTGTCGGTGCAAGAAGGCGATATCATTGAGAAGGGTGAATATCTCGTCGACGGAAACCCAGCGCCGCATGATATTTTGGCGATCTCGGGCGTTGAGCAGTTGGCTGCCTTCTTGGTTAACGAAATCCAAGACGTCTACCGTCTGCAGGGTGTGACGATTAATGACAAGCACATCGAGGTGATTGTTCGTCAAATGCTGCAAAAAGTTGAGATCGAGACGATCGGGGACAGTGATTTTCTGTCCGCCGAACAAGTCGATAAATCAGAGTTCGATGAAATCGTTGCTAAGCTCGAGGCCGAGGGCAAGACCCCGCCAACAGGCAAGCCGATCCTGCTCGGGATCACCAAGGCGAGCCTGCAGACGCGGTCGTTTATTTCAGCTGCCTCGTTCCAAGAGACGACGCGGGTGCTCACAGAAGCCGCGATCAATGGCAAATATGATGACCTGATTGGTCTCAAAGAAAATGTCATTGTTGGTCGCTTGATCCCAGCTGGGACAGGCGGGGTCATGCAACGCCTGAAAGCGGAAGCAGCAAGCCGCGATGCGATTCTCGCCGAAGAGGCAGGGGTCGGTGCAATCGAGGCGCAAGAAGCGGAAGCTTAAGCCGTATTTGACCTGATTAAAGGGAAATCAACGAAAAAGGCCGGTTCAAACCGGCCTTTTTTGCTTGAAAATGCGGTTTCAGGCTTGACGCAAGGGCGGCGATCTCGTATTTATCAGCCACTTTGGTGGCAGGGCCGTGAGCCTAACTCAATCGTGACGTCTAAGTCATTGATTCTTAAGGGTTCAAACGCTGTTGTTAGATCTGAAGTAAAAGATAAGGCGCATGATCCGGTTACGCGGGTCCTCTGCAATCGAAGAATTGGCCGATTTTGGCCATTTTTCTGGGTTCGCGGCTGTCGGATATGCGGTGGTTTGGTCGGGCCTATGCCCTTTTAAGGGTTTTGAGGCGCACACAAGTGCGTTGCGATGAATAAACGGGGAGTTGGCAATATGCCTACAATTAACCAATTGATCCGCAAACCGCGGCAAAAAGTAACCCGCCGGAATAAGGTGCCTGCTATGGAGGCTTGTCCTC
>JAYODZ010000131.1:0-4566 GCA_038106515.1 Rhodobiaceae bacterium | reverse complement strand
TTGGAGAATGTTGTGATGGACGCGCAAACGCGTGAGCTGGACTTTAACGATAATAGCCTCGCCGAAAACTCGCGCGGCGCTTATCCGCTCTCGTTCATCCCGAACGCATCAGAAACTGGCCGGGCCGGACACCCGAAAACCATCATTATGCTAACCGCAGATGCCTTCGGCGTTTTACCGCCCATCTCGCGCATGACCCCGAGCCAAGCCATGTACCATTTCTTGTCAGGCTATACGGCCAAAGTTGCTGGCACGGAAAAAGGCGTGACCGAACCGGAAGCCACGTTCTCGACCTGCTTTGGCGCACCTTTCATGCCGCGCCACCCGTCAGAATATGGCAATCTGTTGCGCGAGCTGATTGCCGAACATGATGCCAAATGCTGGCTTGTCAACACCGGCTGGACTGGCGGCGCTTATGGTGTCGGCAAACGCATGCCGATCAAAGAAACCCGTGCTCTGCTCTCCGCCGCACTCGACGGCAGCTTGAACGCTGTTGAGTTCCGCAAAGACCCGAATTTCGGTTTCGAAGTTCCTGTCTCGGTTCCCAATGTTGACCAATCTATTCTCAACCCGCGTGACACGTGGCAAGACAAAGCCGCCTATGATGCGCAAGCTCAGAAACTCGTGAAAATGTTCGTCACGAATTTCGAGAAGTTTATCAACCATGTCGGCGACGACGTACGGGCCGCAGCCCCCGCGGCCGAATAAATTATAATCGATCGCTAATTTAAGGGGCGAGGCTCAGTGGGCCTCGTCCCAATTTTTTGCTGCTCGTGCATCAACGACGAGCGGCACAGCGAGCTTAATCCGCGGCTCGCATGCCCCCTCCATAACGCGTCGGACTGATGTAATCAAATCTTCCGCCTTGTCCTCGTGCACCTCAAAAATCAGCTCATCGTGCACTTGCAAAAGCATCTTAGCCGGAAAGGTTAAGCTTTCGAGCGCTGCCGGCATGCGTATCATGGCCCGCCTTATAATATCGGCCGCCGTCCCTTGGATTGGGGCATTAATGGCGGCGCGTTCGGCAAAGGCGCGCAAGGCGGGCTGCTTGGCATCAATATCTTTAAAATGCACCTTACGGCAAAAGAGGGTGGTGACATAGCCTTGCGCATGTGCTGCCTTTTTCGTCGTCTCCATATAGTCCTTGATGCCAGGAAACCGTTCAAAATAAGCGGCGATATAGTCGCCCGCTTCACCGCGTGAAATCCCCAGCTGATTGGCAAGTCCGAAAGCCGAAATGCCATAAATAATGCCGAAATTAATTGCCTTGGCGCGGCGACGAATTTCTGGCGTCATCTCTTTCATCGGCACATTGAAAATCTCAGACGCGGTCATGGCATGAATATCCTGCCCCTCAGCGAAGGCCGATTTTAGCGCTCCAATATCAGCCATATGGGCCAAAATACGCAATTCGATCTGGCTGTAATCGGCGCTGACAAGCACATGTTGCTCGGGGGCGATAAAGGCCTCGCGGATACGACGCCCCTCCTCGCTGCGAATAGGTATATTTTGCAAATTCGGGTCAGACGATGACAAGCGCCCCGTTGTTGTTGCCGCGAGCGAATACGAAGTATGGATACGCCCCGTCGTCGGGTTGATAAAGGTGGGCAAGGCATCCGTATAAGTGGACTTCAACTTGGCCATGCCTCGCCAACGCAAGACGGCGGCAGGTAGCGCATGACCCTCGGCCGCCAGCCCCTCAAGGATATCGGCGCCCGTCGCATAAGCGCCGGTCTTGGTTTTCTTACCTCCTGGCAGGGATAGTTTCTCAAACAATATCTCGCCGAGCTGTTTTGGACTGGCGATGTTAAACTCGGTATCCGCAAGATCAAAAATCTCGCTTTCCATCGCCGCCATTTTTTGCGCCAACTCGCCCGATAAATGCGACAAGTGCTGGCGGTCCACCATGACGCCATTGGCTTCCATCTCGACGATCACGGGCACCAAGGGGCGCTCGCTGGTTTCATAGACCGTCATAACCCCTTGCGCCGCCAGAAGCGGTTTCAAAGTCATCCACAAGCGAAGCGTAATGTCAGCATCTTCAGCAGCATAGCGGGTGGCGTCCTCGATCGGCACTTGGTCGAATGTCTTTTGGGCTTTGCCCGTTCCCAGCAAAGTTTTTATCGAGATCGCCTCATGCTCTAACCACAAACGCGCCAGCTCATCCATACCGTGACCATGCTGTCCCGCCGCCATGGCATAGGACATCAGCATCGTGTCGTCGATAGCACAAAACCGAACGCCATAGCGCGACAGCAACAGCATATCGAATTTGGCGTTTTGGAGAATTTTGACAATATCATCACGGGCGCAAAGCGGCGCGAGTAAATCGAGCGCGGTTTGCAAGGGCATTTGCGCGCCGCCCCCGTCTAAATCCAAACTGCCGCTACCATGCGCTAAAGGGATATAAGCGGCCTCGCCCGGCGCGATCGCCAGCGATATTCCCACCAAATTACACTGCATCGCGTCAAGGCCATCGGTCTCAGTATCAATAGCAAAATAGCCTTGTTCTTCGGCCCGCGCGATCCACATCGCAAGCTCTTCCGCTTGCGTAATCGTCACATACGTCGCGGGCGCGATCGGCGGCCAGTCTTGCCGAGGATCGTAAGTGGCGGCGCGCGTCCCCGCGCGTGGTAATTCATTTGACGACGCACCAGCTTTTGGCGCGGCCTTCGCCGCAGGCCTCGCCGCTGCCTGTAAGCTATCTGTCGCTTCAATCTGATCAGCTTCAAAAGCGTAACGCGACGCCACCCGCTTGGTTAGTGTGGTAAACTCCATCGCCTTTAAAAAGCCGATCAGGGTTTCTGGCTCTGGGTCACCAAGGCGCATGGCCGCCCAATCGGCAGGCAAGGGTGTGTCGCACTTAAGCGTTACCAGCTCGCGGCTGATGCGCGCCTGCTCAGCGAATTCAATCAGGCTTTCGCGCCGCTTTGGTTGTTTAATCTCAGCCGCGCGCGCCAGCAGGCTATCGAGGTCGCCATATTCCGAGATCAATTGCGCCGCCGTTTTGATACCAATGCCGGGGACGCCTGGAACATTGTCGACACTATCACCAGCTAAGGACTGCACATCGATAACACGGTCGGGCCCGACGCCAAATTTCTCAATCACCGCATCGTGACCCATGCGCCGATTTTTCATCGTATCGAGCATATCAACGCCATCTTCAATCAATTGCATAAGGTCTTTATCAGAAGAGACAATCGTCACTTGCGCGCCTTCCGCGCGCGCCGCTTTGGTATAACTGGCAATTAAATCATCGGCTTCGAATCCTGAGACTTCCAGCGCGGGAATGCCAAAGGCTTCCGTCGCCACGCGCACCAACGGAAATTGTGGCACGAGATCCTCGGGCGGGGCGCCGCGATTGGCTTTATAAGCCTCGTAAATACCATTGCGGAAGGAACCACCCGGCGGGTCAAAAATCACCGCCAAATGCGTCGGCGAGCTATCGACCTCCATGTCGTCGCGCAATTTCATCAGCATATTGCAAAAGCCGGAAACCGCACCAACGGGCAGGCCGTCGCTTTTGCGCGTTAAAGGCGGCAGGGCATGATAAGCACGAAAAATATAACTCGAGCCATCAACCAAATAGATATGATCGTTTTTTCCTAAAGCTGCCATAACGAGCCTCCCGCCGCCATCATGCCAGTTCGTGCGTTGCAAAAAAACTGCTCCAGCGCCGCCATGCACATCTTATTTGCCGCATCCCCAGTCCGTCACGGTCTTTTCTGGTCAACTGCAGCGTGCTAGTCTACGGCGCAAAGGAAGTTATCATGACGGACAGTAGACCTAGCGCCATCAGCGCCCGCAACCTCATCAAAACCTACCAGGCCAGCAATAATCAGCCGCCCAAACAGGCATTGAAGGGGATCTCGCTCGATGTCCCTCGCGGGTCAATCTTTGGTTTGCTCGGCCCCAATGGTGCTGGCAAGTCCACCTTCATCAATATTCTGGCCGGCTTGGTGACCAAAACCGATGGCGATGTCTCGATTTGGGGGTTCCATATCGACAGCAACCCGAGACAAGCGCGTGCCGCGATTGGCGTTGTGCCGCAGGAGCTCAATATTGATCCCTTTTTCACCCCAGCCGAAGCGATGAATATGCAAGCCGGCCTCTATGGTGTGCCAAAATCGGAGCGCCGTACGATGGAAATTCTCGAAGCCATGGGGCTGGCCGATAAGGCGCACGCCTATGCCCGAACCTTATCGGGCGGCATGCGGCGGCGGCTTTTGGTCGCCAAAGCCATGGTTCATAATCCGCCAATTTTGGTTCTCGATGAACCGACAGCTGGGGTCGATATTGATTTGCGCAAGCAATTATGGGACCGCGTTGTGGAGCTAAACAAACGTGGCGTCACGATTATGCTGACGACGCATTATCTCGAAGAAGCGCAAGCCCTATGCGACCGCATTGCCATTATCGATCACGGCCAAGTGGTGGCCTGCGATGACACACCGGCACTTCTCAGCCAAATCGATAATAAAACACTGTTGATCCGCCCGAGTAGCGATATCGCCGCGGCGCCGCAATTATCGCGCGCCTTGTGTGAACGCCGCCCCGATGGGC
>JAYODZ010000130.1:0-4590 GCA_038106515.1 Rhodobiaceae bacterium | reverse complement strand
TGCCGCATGTGTTCGACCGAACGAATGGAGGCGACGAGAATTTGGGTCTCGAGCTCGGGATAATTGTCATAAATCTGGCGAATATCAGCGATCAACCCCATGCCATCGGCGCTAATATCATCGAGCCGCCCAACAAAGGGAGAAATATAGGTGGCTCCAGCCTTGGCCGCTAAAAGCGCTTGCATGGCCGAGAAGCATAAGGTGACATTGGTTTTAAGGCCCTTATCACTGAGCGCTTTTGTGGCCCGCAAGCCATCCCAAGTCAGCGGAATTTTGACACAAACATTGGGCGCAATGGCCGCCAAAATCTCGCCTTCGCGGATCATGTCATCGGCTGTCACGGCAGCCACTTCGGCGCTGACCGGCCCATCGATAATGGCGCAAATTTCGCGAATCAATGTTTTGAAATCTTTGCCCGACTTCGCTACCAGCGACGGGTTGGTGGTGACGCCATCGACCATGCCAGTGGCGGCCAATTCTTCAATCGCGCTGAGATCAGCCGTATCAACGAAAAACTTCATGATTTTACCCCGTTTCAAGAAGCAGCAAACTAGCCGCATTATGACAGGTCGGCGCACGGAAAGCCAGCGGCTTGCCTTTCGCGCTCGCATCTCACATTGTGACGCAATGACTGCAGTTCAAGTTCTCCTGCCGATGGCTTTGACGGGGCCCTATGATTACGAGCTCCCGTCCAACATGGATGCGCCGATCGGCGCCATTATTCGCGTACCTTTAGGTAAGCGGCAGGTCGATGGTGTGGTATGGGGCCCCGCCTTGGGCGATGTCGCGCCGGAAAAATTGCGCCCTATTATTGCGTGTCATCCTGTGGCGCCACTAGCACCCGACCTGATGGCCTTTATTGATTGGATGGCTAACTATGTTATGGCGCCGCGCGGCGCTGTATTGAACCAAGTGATGCGCGTGCCAGCGGCTTTTGAGGCGCCGCGCCCGCTGATGGCGTGGCAGGCTGGGACAACGCGGCCTGCGCGCATGACAGAGGCGCGCCAGCGCGTCTTTGCGGCTTTGGCAGAAGCCGATCGCGTGCCAGCGGCCGCGCTTGCCGATCGGGCGCAGGTCAGCGCCGCCGTGATTGCCAGTTTAGCGCGGGGTGGGCATCTCCACGCCGTACCCTTGCCCGAGGCCTTGACGGCACAACCCAAGCTCAATCGCGACGGCATTGAGCTGACAGAAGATCAATCACGAGCCGCGCAGGCGCTCGCGCAGGCGGTTGAAAAAAAGATATTCTCGACCCATTTGCTCGACGGCGTGACGGGTGCGGGCAAGACCGAGGTTTATTTTGAAGCCATCGACGCCGCGCTGGAAAGCGGCCGCCAGGCATTGGTTCTGCTGCCCGAAATATCACTCACCAACCAATTTCTAGAACGCTTTGCCGCCCGTTTTGGGGTGGCACCAGCGGTCTGGCACTCGGGCTTGACCATGGGGGAAAGACGTCGCCTGTGGCGCGATGTCAGCTTGGGTAAAATTCCAGTTTTGGTTGGTGCCCGCTCGGCGCTATTCCTGCCATGGTCAGCGCTGGGGGTGATTATTGTTGATGAGGAACATGATGCTGGCTTTAAGCAAGAAGATGGGCTGATTTACAACGCCCGTGATATGGCGATTGTACGAGCCCGCTTTGCCCAATCGGCTTGCATCCTCGCGTCTGCGACACCGTCTTTGGAAACCGCCGTCAATGCCCGCGAGGGGCGATACCAACGCCATCATTTGCAGGCGCGGATCGGTGCCGCGGGGATGCCCGATATTGCGCTTGTCGATATGCGCGCTGCGCCACCAGAAAAGGGCCGCTGGATGGTGCCGCATATGATCGAAGCGATACGCGATCGCTTGGCCAATCAGCAGCAAGCTTTGGTGTTTCTCAACCGCCGCGGCTATGCGCCTTTGACAATTTGTCGGCAATGCGGCCACCGCTATGCCTGCGGCCAATGCGATGCGTGGATGGTCGAACACCGCTTTCGGCGCGAGCTGATGTGTCATCATTGCGGCACGGTGGAACCAAAGCCAGAGCAATGCGTTTCTTGTGGCGCCGTTGGCACTTTGGCTGCATGTGGTCCCGGTATCGAGCGGATTACGGAGGAAGTGGTCGAGCTGTTCCCTCAAGCGCGGGTGGCGGTTTTGTCCTCCGACCTGCGCGGTGGCGCGGCCGTGATGCGGCAGACTTTGGAACAAATCACGGCTGGCGAGGTCGATATCATTGTCGGCACACAAATTGTCGCCAAGGGCCATCATTTCCCGCATCTCGGCTTTGTTGGGGTCGTTGACGCTGATCTCGGTCTCGGCAATGGCGACCTGCGCGCCAGTGAGCGTACGTATCAATTGCTGTCGCAGGTTGCGGGTCGGGCAGGGCGCGAGGCCATTAAAGGGTCGGCAATGTTGCAAAGCTATATGCCCGATCATCCGGTGTTGCAGGCCTTGGTCGCCGGTGATCGCGATCAATTTTTGGCCCGTGAGGCGGCAGCCCGTGAGGCGGCACATATGCCGCCTTTTGGTCGCCTTGCCGCTCTGATCCTGTCAGCGCCGCGACAGGAGGATGTGGTCGCTTTAAGCAATCTCTTGGCGCGGAAAATTCCAAGCGCTAGGGATATTGATGTATTGGGGCCGGCTCCAGCCCCGATTGCGCGCTTGCGGAACCGCTTTCGCTACCGATTTTTGGTCCGCGCCCAGCGCTCAAGCCCGATCCAGGCCTTCATCCGGCAATGGCTGGCTGGCGTTAAAATGCCTGGTGGCGCTCGTTTGAGCGTCGATATTGATCCCTATAATTTCCTCTGAGACGGCTTTATGCACGGCAAAATCGGAAAATATGCCGCACTGTGTGAACAAATCATCAGGAAGTGTTGCAACAGCCGATTTCTCGTGATAATGCAACGGCAGATTTGATCGTTCCGGCATCTCCGGCGGCGGTTTTTTTGATTTCAGGAGACCCGATGGATTTGGCCAAAGGGTGGGGAGTAGAGGCAGCCTGTGTCTAAACAAAGCGGTATCTTATCAGGAATTGCTGGTCGTTATGCCGCCGCCCTTTTTGAGCTTGTCGAAGAGCTTGGCAAAAAGGACGGTGCCCAGATCGCAGCAGATATGACCTCGCTTGGCCAATTGCTCGGCGCCAGCGACGATTTGGTAAAATTGGTACGCAGTCCAGTGATCAGTGCGGCTGAACAAGAATCGGCCATGCTGGCGGTGTTGGACAAAATGGGCGCCTCAACGCTCAGCAAAAATTTTATTGGGCTCGTCATTCGTAAAAGACGGGCCTTTTTTATTGGTGATATTATCCGCCAATTCTCAGCCTTGATGGCTGACGCGCGCAACGAGATGGTGGCGGAAGTGGCCTCTGCCAGCCCGTTGAGCGATAAACAAATCAAAGAGATTGCCGACATGCTGTCGAAACGCTTGGGCAAGACGGTTCTTGTCGAGGCGACGATTGATCAAGACTTGCTCGGTGGACTCATTGTTAAAGCAGGGAGCCGTATGGTCGACGGTTCACTGAAAACCAAACTTAATTCTCTTAAACTGGCCATGAATGAGGCAGGCTGATGGATATCAAAGCTTCGGAAATTTCTTCCATACTGAAACAACAAATTAAGGGTTTCGATCAGAAATCCGAAGTCTCGGAAATCGGGCAAGTGCTGTCAGTCGGTGACGGTATTGCGCGGATTTACGGTCTGGACAATGTCCAAGCTGGTGAGATGGTTGAATTCCCGGGCGGCATTCGGGGCATGGCGCTGAACCTTGAAGAAGACAATGTCGGGGTTGTGATTTTCGGTTCTGACCGCGAGATCAGTGAAGGCGACACCGTTAAACGGACGGGTGACATTGTGGACGTGCCGGTCGGCAAAGGCCTGTTGGGCCGCGTTGTTGACCCGCTCGGTAATCCGCTGGATGGCAAAGGCCCGATCGAATCGGATGAGCGCCGCAAAGTGGACGTCAAAGCACCTGGTATTATCCCTCGTAAATCTGTGCACGAGCCGATGCAGACGGGTCTCAAAGCCATTGACGCGCTGATCCCAGTTGGCCGTGGCCAACGCGAGCTGATCATTGGTGACCGCCAAACAGGTAAAACCGCGATCGCCATTGACACGATCTTGAACCAAAAATCGATCAATGAAGGCGATGATGAAAGCGCCAAGCTTTATTGCGTTTATGTTGCGATCGGTCAAAAACGTTCAACCGTTGCTCAAATCGTGAAAACGCTTGAGGAGAATGACGCCCTCAAATATTCAATCGTTGTTGCGGCAACCGCCTCTGATCCTGCTCCTTTGCAGTTCTTGGCGCCATTTGCTGGCTGTACCATGGCTGAATTCTTCCGCGATAATGGCATGCATGCGCTGATCACATATGATGATTTGTCGAAGCAAGCTGTGGCTTATCGCCAAATGTCGCTGTTGTTGCGTCGTCCGCCCGGACGCGAAGCCTATCCTGGGGATGTATTCTTCTTGCACTCGCGCTTGCTCGAGCGTGCCGCCAAACTCAATGACGATTTTGGCGCTGGTTCGATGACGGCATTGCCCGTGATCGAGACCCAAGCCAACGACGTGTCGGCCTATATTCCGACCAACGTGATTTCGATCACCGACGGTCAGA
>JAYODZ010000129.1:0-4630 GCA_038106515.1 Rhodobiaceae bacterium | reverse complement strand
GGATGGACGCCCGAGCTATTTCAGAGCTGATTATCGACGAACACCCGCAGATTATTGCTTTGATTATTTCTTATCTCGATTTTGCCTTGGCGGCAGATGTCTTGATCTTGTTGCCAGAAGATTTGCAGCCGGAGGTAATCCGCCGTATCGCGACATTGGAAACAGTTCAGCCCGATGCCTTGCGCGAGCTGGAAGCTGTCATGCAACGCAAGTTCAAAGCCAACACGACGTTGCGCGCCTCGCAAGTTGGCGGTGTCAAAGCAGCTGCGAAGATTATGAACTTCACGAAGCAGACCATGGAAGCCCGGATTATGAAAGTGCTGGGCAAGGACGACAAGACGCTCATGCAAGCCATTCAAGAAAGTATGTTCGTCTTCGAAAACCTTATCATGTCAGACGACAAGTCTCTGCAAACCTTGTTGCGGAGCGTCGAGACAGAAGATCTGGTGTTGGCACTCAAAGGAGCAGACGAACAGCTGCGCGAAAAACTCTTTGCCTGTATGTCGAGCCGTGCTGCCGCCAATATTATGGATGAAATGGAAGCCCTTGGTCCGGTTCGCTTGACCGAAGTACAAGAAGCCCAAAAAGCCATCATCAATGTGGCGCGTCGTCTCTCCGACGAAGGTTCGATTGTGCTGGCCGGCCGCGGCGGCGACGATTTCGTCTAAGCGAGCAGCTTAGGCGACCCAGAAAGTGTGGAAAACAAGTAGATGAGCGAAGCAGTCGAAAATACGTCTTCCGATGTCGAGGTTACGGCTCTCCGCCGTCTCGAGATCGAGAGCCTGCTGCGGTCATCACGCGAAGCCACGTATCAGCGCTCGGTCAGTGCGCCGCGTAAAGCGAAGGGGTTTTTTGCCAAAACGCCGTTGATTGAACTGGCGCGGCAAGCACAACAGCGCGAAGATACGAAGGCAATGCCAGACCCCGCGGGCACCGAAATGCCTGCAGCCACATCTCAGGATATTGCCGATGGCAGCCCAACGACGGAGGCTTCAAGCGCCGCGCGCTCAGAAGAAAATGTGCCTGAAGCGGATGTCTCTGACGCTTTATCAGCGCTTGATAGTACGGATGATGTCGCTGCTGCTGCTGCGAGTTTTGAAGCGGATCAGGCGGATACCGGGGCTGAGATCGATCAAAACCTGATGCAGGACGCGGAAGCGGTTGAAAATCCGATCTTGGAACCAGACCTATCGTCGGTCGACAAGGCCGCTGAGCAAATTGAGTTTGCTGACGGCAATCAGACCGATCAAGGAGACCAAATTGACGCCGCCGTGATGGCCGACGACGCGCAAGCTAATGCTTCTTATGACCGCGGCTTTGCCGAAGGTCAGGCCGCTGCCAAAGCAGAATTGGCCGAGGTAACGGAACGCTTTGTTGCGCTTGTAACTGCGCTTTCGGCCGATAATAGGATTGCCAGCGAAGCGCTAGAAACCGAGCTGCGTCAGGCAGTTTTGCATATTGCGTCGGAGCGCGCTGGTATGGCGATTTCTGATATGCCGGAGCTATTCGCGACTAAAATTCGGCGCCTAACGCAGATGGTGGATCAAGCGGGACAAAAACTTACGATTAGCCTGAACGCCGAGGACTTGGACGCTATCCGGCCGTATTTGGAGCAGGCCACGCCGCCCTTAACGGCGCAACTGGTCGCAGATGATAAGAAATTGCGCGGCGATATTGAAATCCACGCCGGCGCGATTTCGGTGCGCGATATGTTGATCGAGCGTGGCGAAATCGCCGATGCTGACAGGTTCGAGGAAATTGGCCGCGTCATGCGCGACCTTATATCGGATGCCGATGTGGTGACCGACACAGATGCTGAGCCGGCCGAGGCAAAAGCCGAGACCGAAATATCACCATCTGCACCCGATAACACGGACACCGATCAATGAGAGGGCTGAGCGAACAATTGGCCAATATTGGCCCGACACTGGAGTCTTTAGCACCCGTCATGTTGACTGGCCGTGTCAGCCGTTATGACGGCAATATGTTGAGCTGCGACGGCTTTCCAACCACGATCGGCGCCTTGTGCTCGGTCGAAACTGAGGGCGGTAAGCACGCCATTGCCGAGGTGATCGGCTTCGAGCAAGGCAAGAACCTTCTATCCTTGCATGAAGTGGGCGCCCGCATTCGCGTTGGAGCAACCGTCCGGCTTGTCGATGATGGCTTTTCGATCCCCGTTGGCGAGGCGCTACTGGGACGCGTGGTGGATGCGCTCGGAAAACCTCTAGATGATCGTCCCATGCCATTTATGGAAGAAACCTGGCCACTGATGGGGCAAGAGATTAATCCGTTGGCGCGCCAGCCAGTGTCAAAGCCACTCGATGTGGGTGTGCGCGTGATCAATAGTTTGCTCACCGTCGGTCAGGGGCAAAGACTGGGTATTATCGCGGGTTCGGGCGTTGGTAAATCAGTGCTATTGGGCATGATGAGCCGCTTCACCGAGGCCGATGTGATCGTCGTTGGGTTGATTGGCGAGCGCGGTCGCGAGGTTGGCGGGTTCGTTCAAAATATTTTAAGCGGTGAAGCCAAAGATCGAACGGTTGTCGTTGCCGTTCCTGCTGACCGCTCGCCGCTTTTGCGCATTCGCGGTGCCGAGCGCGCGACGGCGATTGCCGAATATTTCCGCTCGAAAGGCAAGAATGTTTTGTTGATTATGGATAGCCTGACGCGTGTGGCGCATGCACGGCGGGAAATCGGGCTAGCGCTTGGCGAGCAACCGACCTCGAAAGGCTATCCACCTTCGGTGATTTCTATGATCCCACGTTTGATCGAACGCTCAGGGACGGGGCTTCCGGGAGAGGGCGCCATCACAGCTTTTTACACGGTGCTTGCAGATGGCGATGACAGTAATGATCCTGTGGTCGATACGGCGCGGGCGATTTTAGACGGTCATATTTTACTATCGCGACAGCAAACCCAGATGGGGATTTACCCGGCCGTCGACGTACCGGCGTCCGTGTCGCGGGTTATGAATGAAATCGTACCGCCCGAAACGGCTAAAGCGGCGCGTAATTTCCGCAGGCTGGTCTCGGTTTATTTGGAAAATCGCGATTTGGTGTTGATGGGGGGCTACGCGCAAGGCCAGGATGCGGAACTGGACGAGGCGATTGCCATGTGGCCTCGCTTGGTCGATCACATTATGCAGCCCGAACATGAAAAAGCAGATTACGCCTCTAGCATGGACGCTTTGCGCGTTCTGGCGGGCTAGGAGGCGCGATGGGAACCGATAAACCGCGTCGCTCGGTGTTTGAGCTTTTGGCTTTACGCGAGAAAATCTCGATCACCAAAAAATCTC
The DNA here is from genome assembly GCA_038106515.1 of Rhodobiaceae bacterium. Taxonomy (GTDB): domain Bacteria; phylum Pseudomonadota; class Alphaproteobacteria; order RS24; family RS24; genus JAYODZ01. The sequence continues at coordinate 1,335 of JAYODZ010000129.1, read as the reverse complement.
GTAGCCTATCCTTATTGCGCCAAGAACTCGAGAAAACCGAGCGTTTGCGCGATCAGCTTGACGCCGCGATCGATCAGACGGAAAACGGTACTGGCGAACAAACTGCAGGGCAGTTGCGCGCCAATAGCTGGTATCGCGGTCAAATGATGGAGCAACGCGATACGATGCGTAATCGCGAGAGCTTTTTGTCGCAAGAGGTAGATACAACGCGTCGCGATGTGGCGCAGTCGCGCCGTCGCGAGACGCGAGCCGCAGATCTCGCCAATGCCCGCAAAAAAACCGAGGCGCAAGCCCGCGAAGATAAAGCCGAGTCTGACCTTTTCGATCGCCGTCGCAGCTAACCGGGCACTGGCACTTTATTTGCAGGTCAAAAGCGACACTTGTTGCTTTACGACGCCAAAATAGGACGCCATGACCCAAATATCCTCGCAGGCCCTCGGTCGATATATCGATAGAATTTTGCAAAATCCCGATATGGCGGCGCAAGCCGCGGGCGGCGACTTTGCTTTATTATTTGCTTTGCCATTGGCGATGACGGGCGAGGGTAAAAAATCTCCGTCGCTCGGCGTTGTCGATGGTAGTCAAGATTTGCCCGAGGGAGTTACGTTTGATCTGCCCGAAGGCGTTGCGCTTGATTTGTTCCCTGATACGGTATCCGCAGAAAATAATCGCCTGAATTTACCGGCATTGACCGCTGATCTCGGCGAAGAGCTGACAGTAGTCGATTTACCTTTGGCAGGTGATAAGGAAGCGATCGCTAATCCTCTGGTCGCGCCGCTGATTGACGCCGAAACGCCGCAAGGCTTGAAAAGCACGGCGGTCGTTGAGGTTGACACCACGCCGATTATTACGCTGGATGCCGAGTTGCCCGATGCTGATTTTTCCATTGCGGACAAAAAAAATATCGGTATGGCCAAACTAGACACGCCTTCGGGAATAGGCGCGCCAGAGCCGGAGCCTGATATTCAGGTCGAGCTATCGCACCAAACCCAGCTACGACGCAATGGATCGCATCTCGATAAAGTCGATAACTTGCCCGAGCCAGATCCAGAAGAGTTGCCGAGTTTGACGACATCGCCGGCTTCAGAATCTCGGTTCCGCCGTCGTGGTGAGACGCGTGAATTTCAAATGCTAACTGGTGATACCAACGGCGATGGCGGTGGCGAAGAGGGCGAAAGTTTTGAGGCGCCAGCAACACGCACGCGCGCGCGATCGGCGGGGCAAGGTAATTCATCTGAGGGCATTCGACCAGATCGTGTCGACCGCCCAACGCAAACATCGGCAAATGACGCATCACTGTCACAAATCGCCCGCGCCGTCTCCGCACCGTTAGAT
>JAYODZ010000128.1:0-4652 GCA_038106515.1 Rhodobiaceae bacterium | reverse complement strand
CTGCCAGCGGCGAGAAAGCATTTACAATCTGGCGGAAGGGCAAACAGGTTGGTTTTCAGCACCTGTCTTTCGAACGCCATGGCGATACGGTCAAGCTCGATATTCATGCGGAAATCACCATCAAACTCGGTTTCATCACCTTGTTTAATTACGTCCACCGCAATAGCGAGGTTTGGCAGGCTGGGCAGCTTGTGTCGCTCGATAGCGAAACCAATAATGACGGCAAATTCGAATTTGCCCGGATTAGGCGCGACAATCAGGGTAAGTTACAAGTTGTGGGGAGCCATTATGAAGGGGAGGCGCCAGCATCGCTTTTGACAACCAGTTATTTCATTCCCGCTTTTGTGGTGCAGACGCAGCTGATCAACAGTCAAAACGGTAGCTTATTGGCTGTTTTTCCTAAATTTATCGGTGACGAGACGATTGCAGGTGTGGCCGGAGATGTCTCGGCGCGGCGTTATCGGCTGGCGGGCGATCTGGCGCTTGATATTTGGTATGATCAATCCGGGGCATGGCAGAAATCTGCTTTTATTCCGAAGGGACATACCTTTCGCGACCTTGACCCGCTGACGCGCGCTGATGTCATTACCTATCGAGCGGCAAGCCCAGATCGATTGCCGGCCAGTGAGGCTTGGCAAACACCGCGACTTTAAGCGGGGCGCAGTTTGCCAAAACAGAGCGCGGCTCTATTTCTTAGTGATGGCAAGGACAACTCTCAAACCATCTCGCCCGCAAGATGGCGTCGTTTGGATTACGGGTGGCAGCTCTGGTATCGGAGCACAATTGGCTCGCGAATTCGCGGCCCAAGGCTGGACCGTTGCGATCACGGCGCGATCTCAAAAAATGCTCAAGAGCGTAGCGCGGGGACAATCTCGGATTCACGTTTATCAGGGCGATGTGACCAAGCGGCGCGATATGGCGGCTATTGTTGACGCCATCGAGCAAAAGCACGGCGCTATTGCTCTCGCTATTTTGAATGCCGGCATTTATTTGCCGACCGATCTGCCGAAGTTTGACGCGCGTATATTTGATCGCAGCTTCGCCGTCAATTTAACAGGCACCATCAATGGCTTGGCGCCGCTTATCCCGCGCATGGTGGAGCGCGGGGCGGGACAGATCGCCCTAATGGCTTCGGTTGCGGGGTTTGGCGGTTTACCCACCTCAGCGGCTTATGGCGCGACTAAGTCCGCGCTGCTCAATATGGGGGAAGCGCTGGCCATGGAGTTGGCAGCTTCGGGGGTTATGGTGCATGTCATTGCGCCCGGTTTTGTCGAGACGCCGGCGACCGATGTTAATCGATTTTCCATGCCATTTTTGCAACCCGTTGATGTCGCGGCGCGCCGGATTTTTGCCGGGCTGAATAAGGGCCGGTTTTTTATCACCTTTCCGCGTCGATTTGCGCTTCTTTTGCGGCTTCTCAATCTGTTGCCGCGCAATATTTATGTCGGGTTGTTTCGCGTTGTCTTGCGGCGGCGTTCATAGCGCTGAGTTGTCTATTCTTTCGCCAACCCGATTTGCGCAACATTGATGGCGCCGCTGCGAAACCCTGCCTCGCAATAGGACAGGTAATATGACCACATATTTTTGAACTTCTCATCGAAGCCGAGTTTTTTAAGGTTTGGCCATTGTTCGAGGAAGGTTTTTTTCCAAAGCGCTAATGTGCGGGCGTAATCGAGACCGAAAGTCTCATAGGCATATTCGTGCAGGTTCGCCTGCTTAAATTGCTCGCGCAACTTCGAGGGGCTTGGCAACATGCCACCTGGGAAAATGTACCGCTGGATAAAATCGACCCCTTTGCTGTATTTGTCGAAATTATTATCGGCGATGGTGATTATTTGCACCCCGGCGCGGCCGCCAGGTTTGAGCGCGTTAAAAATCGTTTGGAAATAGCCCGGCCAATAGCTTTGGCCAACCGCTTCAAACATTTCGATCGACACAATCCGGTCAAATTGCTCGTTGAGGTCGCGATAATCTTGGAAGCGCAAACTGACGCGATCTTCTAGTTTTTGTCGTTGCATGCGATGTTGTGCAAATTCCAATTGTGATGGAGATATCGTAATTCCCGTGAGGCGGCTACCGAGATCACGACCGGCAAATTCCGCAAAACCACCCCAGCCACAGCCAATTTCGAGCACATGATCGTCAGCGCCGATCTCGGCAATATTGGCGATCGAACGGTATTTCGCGTGTTGCGCTTGTTCGAGGCTCATATTCTCTGATGTAAAGCGGGCTGATGAGTAGGTCATGCTCGGGTCGAGCCAAGATTCATAAAAAGCATTGCCGAGATCGTAATGGGCATGGATGTTTTTCTGTGCTCCGCGTCGCGAATTCGGCCTTAGCTTGTGAACCAATAAATGCGCTAGGCGGCCAAGCGTTGATCGGTCAATGATAGTCGTGATGGCTTCCAGATTTCTCGACAATAAGATGAGCAATTTCGATAGGTCATCGGTTTCGATCAGGCCATCCATATAGGCCTCGGCAAAGCCAATAGAGCCGGCGCGGAAAATGCGCGACAGCGCAGCAAAGTCATTGACCCTGAGGTCGGCAATATCTCTGGCCCGTGGGTCGCCGAATATATGGTTTGACCCATCTGGAAAAGTGACGTCGAGGCGACCTATTTTAATTTGCTTGAGGGCGAGGGTGAAAAGACGGGCTTGTGCGGAATTTAGGAGTTTTGATGTCGACTGATGCGGTGTCTCATTGACCATGGATCTTATTACTTTCTGCTCGTTTCACTGACTGCTTATTGGGATGTTTCAGAAAGGCTACGCCTTTTAGAAATAGTCGTAAAGCCTCGAAATGAATGGCAAAAATGATCTTCAGAGTCATTAGCGGGTAGAGCAAAAAAGCTCGCAGAAGCGACGCGTCCGAAAATCCAACGCGCGCGCCAGAAAAACTTGTTACTAGCAGGGGCGCGTCATTTTGTGTCTCACGGATTACGAGCCGCGCAGCTTCGCTCGGCAAGGCGGTCGAGAAATGATACGTCGCCTGCATGTCGATGAAGGGTGAGACGTGAAATTCTTTGCTGTGGTTATGATGGGATGCGCTTTGCGCGCCATCGGCCAAGGATGTGAAATAAATATGTTTTTCGCCGAAAGTATTGCGAACCTCATAGAGAAGGGCAGCCAGCTGGCCATTCCGCATGATGTAGTAGACGGAAAGCGGGTTGAAGACATATCCCAAAATCCGCGGATAGCAGAGAAGATGAACGCGATCGGGGCGCGCCAAGCCCCGAGCAGCGCACTGATCATCAACAAAGTCACGTAAGGAGCGATGATCTTGGTAACCGTGATCGCGATCGTAGACCGCGTAAAGGTTGAACCTATTATGTGAAAATAGGCGGCTCTTTAGCGCGACATGATCGAGGCGATCTAAATCGATCAATAGAGAAAAAACGCGGTAGGAAAATTTGTGTTGCCGCGGCGCATAGCGCGCGTGTCGAACGGCCCCAAAATACAGCTGAGCGTCATTTCTATTCAGCAGCGAGTTTAAGGTCACGATATCCCCAGTCTACATCGAGAGCACGACAAACATCCACTGCGGATCTTAAGCCATCCTCATGAAAACCATAACCCGTCCAGGCGCCACAAAAATAGGTGTTTTGCATGCCTTGAATATGGGGAAGCTGTTTTTGCGCACGAATGGCCGCCGTATCAAATTGCGGGTGATCGTAGCTAGTTTGAAAGTATATTGTGTCTTCGCATGGGGGACGCGACGGATTCAAAGTTACAATCAGGGGGGTGCGTGTTGGCAATTGCTGCAAGCGGTTCATCCAATAGCTGACAAAAACCGTGTCAGAGGTGTCAGGATCCTCCTGTTTTGCCGCCATATAATTCCAGCTCGACCACACATGTCGCCGTTGTGGCATCAAGCTCTGGTCGCGGTGCAGGTAAACTTGATTGGGGAGGTAGGCTATCGCCGATAAAATTTTCCGCTCAGCCTCGCTGGCTTCGTCGTCCAACAGCGTTAGAGCTTGATCGGTATGGGTTGCAAATATGACTTTGTCGAATTGGTGCAGTTGGCCACGGTCGACTATCTCGACGCCAAGATGCGAACGCGAGAGTTTTTCGATATTGGCATTTAAAACCAATTGCCCTCCATTTGCTGTGATCGCGTCAATCATCTTGCTGACATAGTTGCGGCTACCGCCCACAACTGTGCGCCACTTTGGGCGGTCGCGGTCTATCAAACGGTGGTTGTAGAAAAACTGGATTAGATTGCCAGCTGGGAAGGCGGTTATTTTAGACAAGGGCGAAGACCAAATTGCGGCCGCCATTGGGTAAAGGTAAAGCGAAATAAAGGCCTTCGAGTAATTATGAATGCTGAGCCATTGGCCTAGCGACATTTCTGGCAACTTACCGCTTTCATAGACCTCGCGGGCCTGAGCGTTGAAACGAAAAATATCGCGCAACATCTGCCAAAAACGCGGGCGGAACAGGTTCAGCTTTTGCCCAAATACAGCGGCGAGTGACTGCCCCGACCATTCCAGCGCGCCATTATTTTGCGAGAATCCGAAGCTCATATCGCTGGGCTGGGTTTCGACCCCAAGTTCGGCAAATAATTGTGTCAAACCGGGGTAATTGGCCTGATTGTAAACGATAAAGCCGGTGTCGACCGGTAAGCTCAAACCATTGTCGAGCGTTATATCCACG
>JAYODZ010000008.1:28103-31655 GCA_038106515.1 Rhodobiaceae bacterium | reverse complement strand
GCATCATATTGGTGCCACATCAAAATCAAATTTAACAATATCAACGGCAACCGCACTTTCAAGCGACCGCACACCCTTAATCTGCGAGAATTTTTCAAGCAGAAGTGGCTGCAAGTCATCCATGCTCTCCAAGGTCACCAGCAGCTCAATATCGTGTTTACCGGCACAAAGCTGTACAACGGCAACTTGATCAATCTTGGCGAAGTCTTCCGCAACCTCGCTAGCTTCGCGCCCCTTCACGTCGACGCCGATTGGCAGCAATATATTATAGTTAAAAGCCGAGAAATCGGTGACCGCGACAATACGCATGGCTTCAGCTTTGTTCATGCGGCGAATGCGCGTTGCAACCTTGGAGGTGGTGACACCGAGCGCCGTGGCAATTTTTTGGTTGCTCATGCGCCCGTCAGCCTTCAGCAGCTCAACAATTTTTAGATCAAGCTCACTGAATTCATACCTCATAAAATGATTTCCTTAGCGGCGGAATAACCGCCATCGACGGGGAGAGCCACCCCTGTTACATAGGACGCGGCATCGGACAGCAAAAAGGCGATGGCACGCGCAACTTCCTCAGGCTTACCAGCGCGTTTCAGCGAATGCATCTCAACAAAGCGATTGCGGAAGGGCTCAGCCGCCTCGCCGTCGAGCATGGTTGTCATCGGCGTCTCAATATATCCCGGCGCAACACAATTGGCGCGAATATTCATCGGCCCGTAATCGGCCGCCAAACACCGCGTCATTTGCACAATGCCGCCCTTGGCTGAATTATATGAGAAATTACCCGTGCCGCCGATCAAACCATAGGTCGACGCAACATTAACAATCGCGCCCGATTTTTGTGCAAGAAAAAGTTCGAGCGCTTTTTGGCAAAGGAGAAAGGTCCCTGTCATATGAACCGCGATGGTTTTCTCCCAACTAGCCAGCGGCACTTGATGCGCCGCCCCCATACCGCTTATGCCGGCCGAATTAACCAAACCGTCCAGCTGTCCGTAAATTTCTTTGACCTGCGCCATCGCCGCCGTCACGCTGGCTTCATCGCTAACATCGAGCTGTATAGCCAAGTCTTGTTCTGATAGAGACAGGGTTGTTTTGATGTCGTCCGGCGCACTCAAATCCGCGGCAACCACACGCGCGCCAAAATCTTTGCACAACACGCTCGTGGCTTTGCCGATCCCCGATGCCGCACCAGTAATGAAAATAATTTTATCTTCTAGCGTAAAAATAGCTCTCTCCACCCAAACGCGTTAAAAACAAGCTAACCGAGTCGCACGCTTAGCGCGATAACTCCAGTTTCTGAATTTTTTTATCGGCGCCGCCATCATCCCATTCAGCATAGAATTGCGCGAAGAAACTCCGGAATTGCATGATCGGCCCATCGCCATCGCAGATGATCGGGCGGTGCATATATTTTTGCCGATCCCACACGACTTTGTCTTGGTCGAGCTGCTTGCAAATTTCCTTACGCATCGCCGTAGCCAGCCCCGCCAACGGCCCCTCGGCTTCTGATTTGGGTTGCGTGAAGGCAAACCGCACATGCGTTTTATCGCGTGAAATAGGAGTAATCCCTGCGACCAATAAGGTTTCCGAGATGCCACTAAACTTAGTCCAGCTTTGCCCTGACCCAACCGTGCCATAAGCAATCTCGCCATCGACCTCGCCTTTCGGCGTGCCCATTTTGGCTTTGACCGACGCCGTCCGACGGTGACCATCAAAGCTGAAATCATAATTCGGCATATTCGGGGTACCATGAATATACTTGAAATGCGCCGCATCGACACCGTTCTCGGCCATATTCTGCACAGGGCCATGTACGATCCACTCGTAGCGATCATATTCCGTCCAGTCGGGGTCGTGGACTTGGGCGAACTCTTCGACCTCGTATGACGGCGCCGCCCCGTAAGGGTGGTACCATACCCAGATAAATTTATTACGCTCGACCACAGGCCAAGTGTGATCGCACGGACGTGCGCCCGAGGGAGGCACCCGCTCAGCATAAGGCACCCCGGTCACGGCGCCCGTTTCATTATATGTCCAAGCATGAAACGGGCATTCGAGATCATTCCCTTGCACGCGGCCGCCATAAGCCATGTTAGCACCGAGATGCTTGCAATAAGCATCGATGACGCGCGGCTGCCCATCCTCGCCGCGCCATAGCACCAACGCCCTATCAAAGTAATTCAGCGGTTTGACTTCGCCGACCGCGAGATCGGCGGCATAGTCAACAACAAACCAGCCAAAAGGCAGCGGTAAATCGGCAAGACCGCGCTCGTCGAGCGATGCTTGATTTTTGACGTCCGACAGCCGCCAATTGGTTAGATCGTCGCCCTTCAAATTCGCGAGCATCCGCCAAACCGCAACAGGGGGCGTGCGTGCGTCAGTAACTTCGGTCATGATTTTTCCCTTCAAAGCTTGAATAATTTAACTGCATTTTCGCGAAGAAATTTCGGCCAGACATCGTCCTTGAATGGCACATTCTCCATGTCGGCAAAAATCCGATCGAGGCTTAAGCCCATCGGAAAATATCCAGCATAAATAATCTTATCGCTGCCACGTGTATTGGCGTAATCGATAATTGCTTTTGGATAATGCTTCGGCGCGAAAGCACTTGTCGAATAATAGAGGTTTGGGTATTTCAGCATCAACTTGACCGCCAGATCTTCCCACGGCTCGGCACCATGCCGCATCACAACTTTGAGGTCAGGGAAGAACCAGCAGACCTCGTCGATATGCTCGACTTTTTGTGTTTGCATCGGAATGCGCGGCCCAGGAACCCCGACATTTAGAAGGATAGGAATATCCATTTCAACGCAAGCGGCATAGATCGGATACATTTGCTTATCGTTAATCGCTACCTGCGGGCAGGTACCCGCTGGAAAAACGCTGACCGAGCGAATATCATATTCTGCATGCAGGCGCTTCAGACGCCGAACTTCTTCCATACCTAAATTTGGATTTGCTGGCGCATCAAAGAAAAAACGATCTGGAAAATTTTTATGGGCGCGCAGCGAGGTTTCGTCCTCTCCAAAGCCCACCATAGCGCGCTCGATATTGAACTTGTCCATTTGCTCAACTGTCCAGGCGACGAAGTCATCGGGATTACCCGTATCGGGAATATCTTTGAACATATATTGAGCTGGCATTTTGAACATTTGCCGCGATTGCTCGTCCATCAACAATGGCCGAAAACTGTCATACCAATCCGAGCGATCCTCTTGCGACGGAATTCCCATCATCGTGTCAATGATTGCGATATTTTTTGGATAAGCCATTTACGCGTCTCCCAAATAGTTGCGGCGCAATTTATGTTTTTCCACCTTGCCCATTACATTATGCGAAAAAGCTTCACGCTGGATAACAAAGTCATAGGGGATTTTATAGGTGGCCATATGCGTTTCGGCGAAAGCCCGCAACGCGTCCGACGTCAAATCCGCGTCCTCGCTATAGACATAGGCTATCAACTTTTCACCCATGCGGTCGTCTGGCACCCCAAAAGTCACCACTTCACGAATGGCAGAATTTTGGCTCAATAAACGCTCGACCTCGGCGCAATAGATA
>JAYODZ010000008.1:24173-28093 GCA_038106515.1 Rhodobiaceae bacterium | reverse complement strand
CCCTCCATCAGGGTCGCGCCGCGTACCCATATTTCTCCTGCTTCTCCCGGGGCAACGTCGCTGCCTGTTTCATCGACGACGCGCACATCGACCATCGGCAGCACTTGCCCTGAGGCGGTTGGGTTATCAAGCAACATATCGCCATTGCCCTGTGAGACCGCGCCACAAGCCTCAGTCATGCCATAGCCCGCCCCAAACACTGCTTCAGGGAAACGCGCCCGTAACTTCTCCAATAAACCCAGCGGCAAACCTTGACCGCCGCAAGAAATGGAGCGGAGCGAAGATAAATCGGCTTGACTTGTTTCGGCCGCCTCCAGAACGTCCCAGAGCATGGCAGGCACACCACCCAAGGTGGTGACTTTTTCTTGCGCGATCAGTTCGAGAGCCTGCGCGCCGTTCCATCGGTCCATCAAAACGAGTTTGCCGCCACTGAGCAGTGCCGTTAAAAACGTTGCCGTACAGCCGCTGACATGAAACAGCGGAAACACAAGAAGAGAGCAGGCTTGTGGCATAAAGCCTTTGAGATCTTCCAGTGAAATGCCATAGCTTTTGGCAATCTTAATAAAGGCGGCAGCCATGGCTAATTTCGTGTTCCAAATCCCCGTCAGCAAAGCCCGATGCGACAGCGCGGCCGCCTTGGCACGCCCCGTCGTTCCCGATGTAAAAAACATCGCCGCTAAGTCGTTACTCTGGCGCTCGGGCAAAACAGCATCCCCAGCATAAGCTCGTGCTTTATCCCACGCGGCACTCGGCGCAACCAAAGCTGGTACGGCACAGCCCGCGGCGCTCAAAACGCGGGCACGTTTATCGTCACATAAGACCAAGCGGCTATCCGAATCCTCTATCGCCCGCCGCATCGTATCGCCTTCGCCCCGGCTATTGACCAGCACCACGACCCCTCCCGCCAGGACGATGGCGACGAAGCTCAACATCCACTCAGGACAGTTTTTCATCGCAATTGCAACGCTTTGACCCGGCATCACGGCTTTTTCGGCTATCAAATAGCGCGCCAGCCGATTGGCTTGCTCAAAAAATATCCGATAGGTCAGGCGTTGCTCGCCGGCGACAATCAAATCTAGGTCGTCATAGGCATGAGCAACAGCATTAATCGCGGTCGCCATATTTTTCGGCACATTTTTGAATATTTTGAGATCACGACCAGCCGAATGTAACGTCATCATCTCGAATTCGGCACCGGCACTCATCAATTCATCAGTAATGGGGTCAGACATGCTGTTTCCTTTGTGCCAGCCGATGCGACAGCCAGTATGGCGATGTAGACCTATAGTATATTACGCAAACACGTAATTCAATAGACAGTTCTGTTATTTTGCGCAAATAATAGTGTTGTATATTACGCAGTATAAGCTATTCTTCGCTAGGAGGACTAAGCTTATGGGAAAACTTTCAGGAAAAACAGCGGTTATTTCGGGCGGTAGTGACGGCATTGGCTTGGCGATAGCCGCCTGTTTCATCGCCGAAGGCGCAAAAACATGGATTTGTGGGCGTTCACAGAAAAAACTCGATGACGCGGCGGCTAAAATCGGCGGCGACATTCACACGCGCAACCTCGATGTCAGTGATAGCGCCGCCTATGGCAGGTTCATTGCCGAGGTCGCGGCCCAGGATGGCCTTGATATTCTGGTCAATAACGCCCCCCATGTTGGCTACGGCATGCTGGCGGATACGCAAGTTGAAGACTTCCGTACTAATTTTCAAATCAATGTCGATGCAGCCTATACGGGCATGCAAGCCGCCTTTGCCGCAATGGCCAAAAACGGGGGCTCAATTATCAACCTATCTTCGATAAATGGTAAGCGCGCCATGCAAGGCATGTCGGGCTACAGCGCCGCCAAGGCCGCTTTATTGCATTTAACCCGTACCGCTGCAATGGAAGGGGCGCGCCAAAATATCCGCGTCAACAGCATTACACCTGGCCCGATCATGACGCCGGGCACGGAGGCTTTTTTCCAATCAGCCCCAGAGGCCGGCAGTAAAATCGAGAACGCCAACCCGATGGGTCGGATCGGCAGGCCAGAAGAAGTCGCGCAAGTGGCTCTGTTTCTAGCCAGCGATATGTCGAGCTATGTCACCGGAGCCGATATTCCGGTCGATGGTGGCAAAGCCAATGAATTATACGTACCAGCCTAAAGGGGAATAAGGATGCAACTAGAGGGAAAAACCGCCGTGGTAACGGGCGCAGGCCAAGGGATCGGCGCCGCGATTGTGACCAAACTGGCCGCAGAAGGTGCCCGCGTGGCCGCCATCGACCTGAACCGTGATGCCGCGCAAGCGGTTATTGATGGACTGGCAAATCCTGACCAGCATCTGGCGCTGGCGGCAAATGTTGGTAAGAGCGGCGAGGTTATCGCTGCCATTCGCGCCGCGCGCAAGGCTTTTGGCCGGCTCGATTTTGCTGTTAACAATGCCGGTATTGGCGCTGCGACTAATGACGGCTCGGATAAGTTTTATGATGCCATGGGCAAGCGCAACGCTGAGCTGGCTGAGGGAAAAGCGCCAACGACATTTGTCGACCACCTCATTCATATGGAAGACGAAGGGTGGCAGGGTGTCATGGATGTAAATCTGAATGGAGCATTTTACGTCTGTCGTGAGGCCGTTCGCATTATGGCCGAAGACGGCGCCCCTGGTTCAATTGTTAATATTTCATCGACCTCGGCGCAGTCGGGCGAAGGATCGCCGCACTATGTCACCTCAAAGTCAGCCCTGATTGGCTTGACGCGACAGTTGGCGCGCGAATTGGCAGCCCGAAAAATTCGCGTTAATGCCGTGGCGCCCGGCCCAACCAACACTCCGATCATGCAAAACATACCGCCGGAGTGGATCACTTCCATGGAACAAGCCATCCCGCTCGGACGCATGGCGCGGCCCGAAGAAGTCGCCAATGCGGTGTCCTATTTGCTGTCCGAAGAAGCAAGCTTTGTGACCGGCAGTGTATTGGTGGCCAATGGCGGCTCGTACTACTTCTAGAGTTAAAGGCGAGGGGCTGTAAAAGCCCCTCGGAACGCTTTAGCTGTTCTGCCCTGTAATATGACGCGCCGCCAGATAACCGAAGGTCATAGCTGGGCCAATCGTAGCGCCCGCACCTGGATATTTATCGCCCATCACCGAACTTGACGAATTGCCGATCGCATAAAGTCCCGTGATCGGCGTGTCATCGTCGCGGACCACTTGACCATTGGCATTGGTATGAAGACCGCCCTTAGTGCCAATATCGCCGGGATAGATCGGAATGGCATAAAACGGTGCCTTGTCCATCGGCGCAATACACGGGTTTGGTTCATTCGTGCTATCGCCGTAGAACTTATCGTAATAACTATCGCCGCGGCCGAATTCTGGATCCTTACCGGTCACCGCATATTCATTATTCTTGGCAATCGTCTCTGTGAGATTAGCCTCGTTCATATTGAGCGCTTTGGCGAGCGCTTCTATCGTGTCGGCTTTCACCAGAATTTCCTTCACTTCCTTGGGTAACCGCTCATCGGGGAAGGCCCAGCCGGGGCCAATTGGGCCCAGCGGGAATTTTTTACGGAAAGTGGCGTCAAAAACCAGATAGCTCGGTACGCTGACCTCTTGCGCTGTATTTTCATACATCGACAAGCCAGACTCCAAATACGGCGCTGCCTCATTGGCAAACCGCTTGCCATGTTTATTGACAATTACCAAACCCGGCAGCGACCGTTCAGCAAACAAAATGAAAGGCTGCGGCCAGCCAGGCACCTTAATCGACGGCGCCCACCAAGCATGTTTCATCAGCGTTGTTTTTGCACCGATCTCAATGCCGCCGCGGATCGCATCACCTGTATTATTGTGATTGCCACCTGACCATTTTTTATTGCTTGGTGATGGCAAATATTTTTCGCGCAAGGGGTAGGGAAAAACGTCTATTTTCAGTTGCT
>JAYODZ010000008.1:21792-24163 GCA_038106515.1 Rhodobiaceae bacterium | reverse complement strand
CGCATCTCTTGGTTTTTCTCAAACCCACCGGCGCCGAGGATGACGCCCTTGGTGACCGAAATTTCTTCTTGCTTGCCGTCACGGGAAACGACCGCACCGACAACACGGCCATCTTTCTCGATCAGTTTTTCAAACGCGGTTTCCCGATAGACCGGAATATCGCGCTCGCGCACCGACCAGAGCAGCCGGCCGACCAGAGCATTGCCAAGTGTTAAACGATAATCTCGCTTGCCCTTTAAGCGGGCGGGAATATCGAGATAATAGCGTAGCATCATTTTTGCTGCGGTGAGCTTCCACCCTGGCGCTTGCGTCAAGAACGAACGCCCTTCGCTAAAGGTGATAGAAATGCCATTCATCGTCGATTGCGCGGGCGTCGGTTTTAAAAATTGCAGAAAATCTTTTAAGTGCCGCGCATTCATCGGCATCGGCGAATGCGTCCGATAGCCGGTCTTACCGCCTGGTTCTTCTGGGTAATAATCGGGATAGTCATAGGGCTCATATTTTAGCCGGGTATTTTTATCGAGAAATTCGAGCATGGCTGGCGCCCCTTCGGCAAAGGCACGAATACGGTCCTCTTCCACCACATCACCGATCACGGCCTTCATATAGGCGATCGCTTCCTCCGTAGAATCGTCAACCCCTTGCGCGCGCGCATAATGCGAATTCGGAATCCAAATACCGCCGCCCGACATAGCCGAGGTACCGCCGAGCTGGTCGCCCTTTTCAATGATGATCACATCACTGCCGTGAATATGCGCAGTCAGGGCCGCCACCAAGGCACCCGCGCCAGATCCAACCACCAAAACATCAGTCTTCATTTCTTTCCCCTTTCATCGCCGCTTACACTTATGGATGCTGGCTCGACGTCGATATCACTTCGCCCGTCATGTAAGATGAATAATCGCTGGCCAAGAACACAATCACATTGGCCTGCTCCCAGACTTCGCTGCCGCGGCCATAGGCCTCTCGCGCCTCCAGCTCAGCCAGCAATTCTTTTGACGTCACCTTATGTAAAAATGGATGCAGCGCTAGCGACGGCGCCACGGCGTTGACGCGAACACCGAATTCAGCGCCTTCTAAGCCCGCGCAACGCGTTAAGGCCATGACACCGGCTTTGGCGGCAGCATAATGCGCCTGCCCTTTTTGCGCGCGCCAGCCCAGAACCGAAGCATTATTAACAATGACCCCACCGGTACCGTTATCTTTCATTACCTGCATAGCGGCGCGATTGATCCGGAAACAACCGTTGAGGGTAACGTCGAGGACTTTGAGCCATTCCTCATCGCGCATCGCAATCAAATCTGCTGTTCCACCCAGGCCGGCATTATTGACCACAACATCGATACCGCCCATCGCCTGTTGCGCCGCCTGAAATAGGGCGTCCACTTGCTCTTGCTGTGTGACATCACACATCGCAAAGCCTGCCGCACCAATTTCCGTCGCCGCTTTTGCGGTGCGTTCGGGGTGCATATCCGAGACAAAAACCGTTGCCCCTTCCTCGGCGCATTTCTTAGCCGTCGCAAAGCCGATACCCGTTCCGGCGGCGGCTGTGACCAGCACACGTTTTTGTTTCAACAGCCCATGGCCGGGAACATAGTCAGGCACAGTTTTTAAATTCATGTTTTTCCCCTTGGCTCTTTCGGCATCCCCAAAGCCCGCTCGGCAATAATATTGCGCTGAATTTCATTGGTCCCGCCGTAAATTGTATCGGCGCGTGAGAATAAGAATATTTTTTGTAAACGGCTCAAGCTGCCGTCAGCCAATATCTCGCCGCCATCGCCCATAATATCCATCGCCAGTTCGCCCAAATCGCGGTGCCAACTGGCCCAGAATATTTTGCTGATCATAACTTCGGGGCCGGCTGTACCGCGCAGCATCCGTAAAGCATTCATCCGCATCACCTGCAGCCCAGCATGTGCTTTCGCCAAGCGCGCGCGAATACTAGGGTCGTCAAAGGCACCATTTTGTTTGGCCATGGTGATCATTTCCGTCAGCTCACCACGAAATTGCATTTGTTGCCCGAGCGTTGAAGCGCCTCGTTCAAACCCGAGAAGCGCCATTGCGACTTTCCAGCCGTCGCCAACCGCGCCAATAATATTATCGGCGTCGGTGCGGACATTGTCGAAGAATACTTCGTTAAATTCCTTGCCGCCGCTCATCTGCCGGATCGGACGAATATCAATGCCGTCTTGATTTAGCGGCACCAGCAAAAACACCAGCCCGTCGCGGCCTTTCGAGCCTTCCTCGGCGCGCGCCAAGACAAAAATCCAATCGGATTCGTGGGCCAGCGAAGTCCATATTTTTTGCCCATCGATTACCCATTGATCGCCATCGCGACGCGCCTTGGTCCTGACATTGGACAGATCCGAAC
>JAYODZ010000008.1:0-21778 GCA_038106515.1 Rhodobiaceae bacterium | reverse complement strand
GCTCGGAATAGCCTTGACACCAAAACGTTGTTCCATTGCGAATGCCTGGCAAAAATTTCTGTTTCTGCTCCTCGGTTCCGTACACAAATATTGTCGGAGCCACCAACGTCTCGCCAATATGACCCGCCCGCCCGGGGCCGCCGTGAGCAGCATATTCTTCATTCAGCTCGACTTGATCCATCAGGCTACAGTCGCGGCCGCCATATTCTTTTGGCCAGCCAATTCCAATCCAGCCAGCCTCTCCCATTTTTTGTTCCCACTGCCGGCGTAATTCGGCATGACCATCCTCGTCGCCCGGACTACCGCGCCAGCGGATCTGTTCAAAATCGCCCACCAGATTGGCGGTGAGCCAGTCTCTATATTCTGCTCGTAAACTCATCAGCCATCTGTTCCCGTCAAATACTGAGCCAGCTGTAAATAATCTTGCTGCGGTGTGCCATAAAGCGCTCGATTGTGCCGCGACCGCTTGAAGAAATAATGCAACGGATAGTCCCATGTAAAACCGATGCCGCCATGCAATTGAATGGCATCGCTGGCAATCTTGAAGTAACTCTCATGGCACCACGCGCGCGCGATAATCGCTGCTTCGTGTGCCTCATGGGTTTCGGCGACAGCAAAATTGAGCGCCGCCGAGCGAGCTGATTCGAGTGCAATATACATATCGGCACAGCGATGCTTGACGGCCTGAAAGCTCGCGATCGGGCGGTCAAACTGAACCCGTTGCGCGGTATAGTCGAGGGTAATATCGAGACAATGTTGTGCCCCGCCGACCGACTCGTGTACCAATGCCGCTTGCGCAAGACACAGTACCGCATCAAAATCGGCGGCGGCACATTGGGTCAAAGCAGCGCCATCCAACTCTCCGTAAGCTATAGAGCAATGATTACGCAAACCATCCATGGTTTTATTTTGCGAGATATCGAACTGGCTAGCTGGCAGAAGATAGAGCGCCACAGCACCTTTCTCGGGCAGAGCCAACAGAATTTTATCCGCAACACTGGCATCGAGCACACCATCGACGCGCCCCGTCGGCTGCGACCGACCGTCGGCAAAAGCAATGATTTGCGCGCCGCGCGCGATGGCTTCAAGCTCTTGCGCTTTGGTCGCTTCATCGGCGAAAGCCTCGATCAAATCCGCCGCCAAACAACAAGTCGAGAAAAACGGCGAGGCAAAAAGATGATAACCGATCTCTTCCATAATCACGGCGCGGCCAAGTTGTCCCAGCCCAGCGCCGCCATAGGCCTCAGGAATGCTGATGGCGGCAAAGCCTTGTCCGCCGGCAAAATCAGCCCAAGCCTCAAGGTCAACACCCAAACCGCCATCATGTATTTTTGGCAAAGTCGCAGCAGCGTTATACCATGTACTCAACCAGCCGCGCGCAGATTCGCGAATAAGCTGGTGTTCGTCTGAAAAGGGATAAGCCATATCAGGTTCCATAGACTTTCTGGGCTTTGGGATGACGTTGCAATAAGTCATCGATCACGCCGCCGATTTCATCAACCTCATAGCGTGCTTTCTTATCGCGCACTTCGCCGGTTTTCCAGCCCAAGGCGATCGACAATTTACCGCCAAAGCTCTCAAAACAATGGCCGTTAACATGTGACGACTGTGCCGAGCAGAGATAGACTACCAGAGGTGCAACATTGGCTGGATCAAAAACATCAAAGCTTCCGTCCTCGGGTTTTTTCATCATGTCGGCAAAAACCTCCTCGGTCATACCGGTGCGGCCCTGCGGCGCTATGGCATTGGCGGTGATGCCGTAACGTGCCAACTCCGCTGCTTGATTGAGCGTTAAGGCGAGGATCCCAGCCTTGGCAGCGGCATAATTGCTTTGCCCGACCGAACCTTGCAGGCCGGCCCCTGAGCTCGTATTGATAATCCGCGCCTGCGGGTCAATGCCGTCCTTGTTCAAGTTGCGCCAATATTTGGTGGCATGCGACGAGACGCAAAAATGCCCCTTTAGATGCACCGCCATCACGGCGTCCCAGTCTTCCTCAGTCAAAGACGTGAACATGCGGTCACGATTATTGCCGGCATTATTCACCACCGCGTGCAAGCCGCCAAAAGCAGTGACTGCGTCGGTGACAATATTTCCAGCTGCTTGATAATTGGTAATGTCATGCAAGCTGACGATGGCGCGACCACCCTCGCCCTCAATCATGGCCTTAGTTTCCAGCGCGCGCGCTTCATTAATGTCGTTAATGATGACATTGGCGCCAGCTGCGCCCAAAGCGCAGGCATAGGCTCGCCCCAAACCATAGCCGCTCCCTGTCACAATAACTGTTCTGTCTTGGCAATACATGGTTACAGCCTCTCGATGATCGTGACATTGGCTTGGCCACCGCCCTCGCACATGGTCTGCAAACCATAACGGCCGCCGGTCCGCTCAAGCTCATGCAACAAAGTTGTCATCAGTTTGGTTCCGGTCGCCCCAAGCGGGTGGCCGAGCGCGATGGCGCCGCCATTGACATTGGTTTTGGCGTGATCGAAATCCATCTCCTTCAGCCACGCCATCGCCACCGAAGCAAAGGCTTCGTTGATTTCGACCAAATCAATATCCTTGAGCGACATACCCGTTTTTTTCATCGCGTATTCGGTTGCTGGCATCGGCGCCGTCAGCATCCAGATGGGATCAGCCGCACGCACTGATAAATGGTGAATACGCGCTCGCGGCTTTAAATTATATCGCCGCACCGCCTCTTCAGAGGCCAACAGCATGGCTGAAGCGGCGTCACAAGTTTGGCTCGAGACGCCTGCATGAATAAGCCCGCCCTCTGTCAGAGCTTGCAAACCTGCCATTTGCTCAAGCGTTGTCTCGCGGCGAACCGTTTCGTCCATCGTGACGCCCTCGAGCGGCACAATCTCGCGATCGAAGCGGCCTTCATCAATGGCTTGGGCGGCGCGACGATGGCTTTCGAGTGCATAAGCCTCCATATCAGCACGGCTGATACCCCATTTCTGGGCAATCATCTCGGCCGACTCGAATTGCGAGAAGGCACCATTTTTATAGCGTTCCATCCAGCCCTTGGAACCAATAAAGGGCGTTTCAAAACCGAATTGTTGCCCCGCCAGCATGGCCGAAGAAATCGGGATCTGCGTCATCGTCTGCACACCGCCTGCGATGACGACATCATTAACGCCAGCCATAATAGCTTGCGCAGCAAAATGCACCGCTTGTTGCGACGAGCCGCATTGACGATCGATAGTGACGCCGGGAACGCCCTCATCAAGCCCAGCCGCCAGCCAGCACGTGCGGGCAATATCGCCAGCCAGCGAGCCGATCGTGTCAACACAGCCAAAGACAACATCATCATAATCGGCGTCAGGGATCGTGTTACGCGAGACGATTTCTTTCAAAACATGAGCGCCCAAATCGGCCCCATGAATATGCGCTAAGCCGCCCTTGCGCCGCCCCGTTGGTGTTCGCGCAGCGTCAATGATATACGCTTCCATTACCCTTCTCCTTGCCTAAAGCTGACCCCGGGGCCAATTTCCATCGCCCCGTCAAATATCAGTGTTTCGAGTTTTTGTGTGTGAAAGGAGCGATCGCCCCATGCGCCGCACAGCGCCCAGGCCCGCTTCATGAATAAGTGTAGATCAACCTCGAAGGTGTAACCCATGCCACCAAATATTTGGATGGCGGTTTCACTGGCCAGCATCGCTGTATCGATCGCCGAGATTTTAGCATTATGGACATGCGCCCCACCCGTCGCAGCGGCCAAACAAATCATCGGACGGGTGAATTCAATTTGCGTATAGACACTGGCGAGCAAATGCTTGACGGCTTGAAACTGACCAATTTTTTGCCCAAATTGCTCGCGCTCTTTGGCGTAGTCTACCGCCAGATCGATCATGCGGCGCGCCAGACCAAGCAATTGTGCCGCCGCTAAGACAGCGCCCTGATCGGCCAGCGCGGCGGGTGTCCCGGCGGCAAGATCAGGCTTCACCAAAGCGCGCAAAGGATCAATCGTCTTTACCGGCAGACACGGGACCTCCGCCGCCGGCACGAGTTGATCGCCGACAATAAAATAGTCGTAAGCATGCGCTTCAAGATAGGGCCGTGCCTCGGCGATCAAACCAACTTTGGCCTTCCCGGCCAGCACCTCTTGCACCAGCGCGTCTTGTTTTAGCGCCACCATCCGCGGCAAAACCAAGCCGGCCTGTTCGACCAAATCTTCCGGCAAATTGACATAGCCGGCGCTTTCCGCGACTGCCGTCATAACAACAAAGTCTTGCGCCAAGCCGCCTTGCGCCTCGGGCAGCAATAATGACGGCAAGCCCATCTCCGCCAATTGCTCTGAAATATCCGCGCTGGCAGCGCCTTGTGACCGCGCGCGCAAGCGCGTAATCGGCGTCTCGGCCAAGAGCATCTCGTGGGTGGCCTGAATGAGGTCGTTCTGATCGGGGGTGAACTGAAACTGCATCACAGATCCCTATCGCGGCAAGCCGAGAACACGCTCGGCCAATATATTGCGCTGAATTTCATTGGTGCCGGCATAAATCGTGCCTGCCAGCGAGAACATATACCCGTCTAGCCAGCGGCCATTTTCAATCGCATCCAAGCCGTCTTCTAATTCGGCCTGGGCGCCCATAATGCTCATCGCCGTGCGGTGCATATGCTTGTCCATTTCCGACCAAAAAATCTTATTGGCACTCGCCTCAGAACTAACGGAGACGCCCGATTGCACCCGCGCGACGAGCGCATAAGTCGCAGCATTAAACCGTTCCGTGTCGCGCCACGCCTGTAAGACATGCTCACGCACCCCGCTCGATAGCCGGTCTCGATGCGCCTGATAGAGCGCCACCAAACGTTGCGCGGCGGCTTGAAACCGCGCCGGCGAACGCAACAACAAGCCGCGCTCAAAGCCGGCTGTCGCCATCGCCACGCCCCAGCCACCATGTTCGGGTCCCAATAAATTGCCAACCGGCACGCGCACCTCGTCGAAAAATAATTCAGCAAACCCGGGATCCCCATCGAGCTGCGCAATCGGGCGAATGTCCAAGCCCTTGCTGTCAAGCGGTATTAAAATTTTCGATAACCCCTTATGGCGCTGGCTATCTTGCTCGGTACGAAACAAGCCAAAACACCAATCGGCAAAAACAGCGCGCGAGGACCATATTTTATGCCCTGAAATCACATAGCTATCGCCATCGCGGACAGCCTTAGATTTAATCGCCGCCAAATCGCTGCCGGCTTGCGGCTCCGACCAAGCCTGCGCCCAGATCTCATCGCCGGCCGCCATGGGCGGTAAATAGCGCTGCTTTTGCTCATCGGTACCGTATTCCATAATGGTCGGCGCCAAGAGAAAAATACCGTTTTGGCTGACACGCAACGGCGCATCGGCGCGATAATATTCCTCTTCAAAGATCAACCATTGGATCAGGTCACAGCCGCGGCCGCCATATTCCACTGGCCAATTAACCGTTCCCCAATTGCCAGCATGTAATTGTTTCTCCCATTCCCGGTGCAGGGCAAAGCCTTCGGCCGTATCCAGCGAAGGCAGGCGCTCGCGCGGCGCCTTGGCGTGCAACCAGGCCCGTATTTCGGCGCGAAACTGTTCTTGCTCTGGGGTGTAACGAATATCCATTTTAATCTTCAAATTTTGCCGCACTGCCAGTTTCGACAAAGGCATCGCGCGATTTTTGACTATCTTCGTTCATGTACATTTCGAGGGTAAAACCTTGCTCCCAACGATAGGCCTTATCGACATCGAAAGTCTCAATGCCATTGAGGGCTTGCTTCGCGATACGCAAAGCATCGCGGCTCTTACCCGCAACGATTTCAGCGAAGGCGCGCGCCTCTTTATAGAGATCTTCCCGCGGTACGATTTTTTCGACGCCACCCAAGCGATAGGCTTCTTGCGCCGTAATCTGGCCGCCCGTGAAAAACGCTGCCCGCACTTTTGGTAGCGGCAAAATACGTTGCAAATGCGCCGCCCCACCCATAGCGCCGCGGTCGATCTCGGGGAGAGAGAAAAAACAATCTTCGCTGGCAATGATAAAATCAGCAGCACCGCACATGCCAATGCCGCCACCAATGACGTAGCCATGCGGCGCGCATAAGACAGGAACCTCGCAACCACGGATGGCCTTGAAGGTTTCATAATTGCCCTTATTCACCTCAACTATAGCGTTGCTATTATGGGCGAGTTCTTTGATATCGACGCCAGCACAAAAGCCGCGTCCCTCGGCACGGATCATGATAATGCGCACATCTTGGCGCTGCCCAAGCTCGTAAATCACCTCGGGAAATTGATTCCAAATCGCGCCGCTAAAAGCATTAACCGGTGGATGGTCTAAAATTAGCTCGGCGACATTTTTTTCGACTTCAATTTTAAAAACCATTAGGCGATCTCCCGTGCGAGGCACGCTTGCGCGTCCCTGATAATCTCTTGGATGATTGTCTCACAAGACGATAGGTCGCTGATCAAACCCGCCACTTGCCCACTCGGCAAAACGCCGGCTTCGGGGTCGCCATGTACCATGGCGCGTTGAATGATCATCGGCGCATTAGCCGCCATCAGGGTTTGGGCGATGGTCGCATCATCTTGCGCCATCATGCGCAAACCAGTGACTATAAGCTGCAAGCTACTCATTCCCGTTTGCGACTTATAACGGAAGGCATTAACCAAAGCTTGGCGCAAGAGCGAAAACCGAGACGCCGTTTCAAGACGCTCTAAAGTGGCGTTCATGACCATGCGCTGCGGCAAGCCATCGAGCTTGGTCGACACCGGAATATTTGTAACCTGCGCTGCCACATAAGCAGCTTTGGTGGCCGCCGGCGTCGGGCTTTCGGCAGACATCATAAAGCGTGTGCCCATGGCGATACCATCGGCGCCAAAAGTCAAAGCCGCCGCCAAACCACGGCCATCTTTGAAACCACCGCAGGCAATAACCGGTACACCCAAATCCATATCAAGCACTTGGCCCAACAAAAGCCAAGTTGGGGTTGCCCCCGTGTGGCCACCCCCCTCTTGACCTTGGCAGACGACAATATCGGCGCCCATGGCGACGGCCTTTTTGGCATGCGCGGCCGCCCCAATGGTCGGCACACATTTCAGCCCTGCCGCTTTCACGCGTTCAATCAGCTTCGCCGACGGGCCGCGACCATAAGACAACGCCGCCACTTGATAATCGATGCACATATCAACGATGCGTTCGACATCGGGCTGGAAGGCATGCAGATTAACGCCGAACGGCCGATCGGTTTTTTGCTTGATTATTTTAATGCTTTGCTCGCATTCATCAGCCGACATAACGGCAGCGGCCAAAAACCCCATAGCGCCAGCCGAGATGGAGGCCTCAACCAATTCGTGCGTCGCCACCCAGCCCATTGCTGTCTGGATGATCGGATATTGGCACCCGAGTGCTTCTGTCAGCCGCGTTTTCATGCTGGTGCTTATTTCCCTTGTTCTTTCTCGCGATTGGCGGCGGCCATTTTCTTGCCGTCAAAGCCTGCAATATAGTCGCCCTTAACCAAAGAATTCTGGGCATGGGCAAAATGATGCATGTGATAGACAGCGTCCATGCCGGTGCGCTTGCCTTGCAAGTCTTCAATGTGATTGCAGGCTTGTTTGGTCAGCGACAGAGCCAGACGCGGATTTTGAGCAATGCGCGTCGCCCAAGCCTCAACCGCAGCATCTAACTCAGCACGCGGCACGACTTTATTGACCATGCCGGCGCTTTGGGCGCGTTCGGCAGACCATCGTTCACCGAGAAACAAAAACTCTTTCGCCTGCCGAATATTTAATTCGAAAGGATGGGCGAAATACTCGACCCCCGGAAAACCCATTTGAACCACTGGATCTTGAAAAAAAGCGTCGTCAGAGGCCACGATTAAATCGCACACCCAAGCGAGCATCAACCCGCCAGCAATGCAGCCTCCGTGTACCTGCGCAATCGTGGGTTTCGGGGCGGCTCGCCAACGGCGGCAAAACTCGAGATAAACTTCCTGTTCCCGCACATAGGCCTTCTCAGCGCCGGGCTTATTATCATGATTGTAATTCAGGCCGCGCCGATCCTCGCGCCCCTTATCAAAATCGCGCCCTGGGGTGCCGATATCATGCCCTGCCGAGAAATGTTTGCCATTGGCCTTCAGAACAATAACTTTCACATTATCGTCGGCGACCGCCTTGTAGAAAGCGTCGTCGAGAGCGTAGAGCATGTCCGCGTTCTGGCTATTGTGGTAGGTCACGCGGTTCAACGTCAGATAGGCTGTCGTCTCGCGCACTTCATAAAGGACGGGTTGTTTTTCCTCATAAACGATTTCTGCTTCAACGCGATCTACAGTTTCATTGTCATACATGACGTGCTCCTTTTAGCGGCGGCCTGCAGGGTTATCTTTGAAGATTGTCGCCCGCAAATTTTGTGGGTCAAGTGCGGCAATGACATCAAGTTGTTCGTCCGTTGGCGCGGGCGTTTCGCCGAGATCATCGGGCCGCTCGAGGGCAAAGCCAGTATTGTCCTGCACCTCTTCAAAGCTGACGCCCGGGTGCAGACTGCGCACGCGGATGGCATGATTTTCACCAGCAAAATCCATCACACATAAATTTGTTACAATCCGCCGCAAAT
This sequence comes from Rhodobiaceae bacterium, assembly GCA_038106515.1. GTDB lineage: Bacteria > Pseudomonadota > Alphaproteobacteria > RS24 > RS24 > JAYODZ01. Next base: position 13,207 of record JAYODZ010000008.1, on the reverse strand, counting down.
CGAGACTGGGCGGAAACGTGCCGCCCGGATAACGTGCTGGATTGTAGCCGGCGCCACTGACCATATCGACCTCACCGGCGACAAAGGCGCGACTGTTATGGCTACCGATAAACATGCTATTGCGGTTATTAATGGTATTTCCGGGGAAACCCCTCACCCCAAGCAAAGCCGATTTCGGGCTTTCATAAGCACCAATGGTCGACAGGTTCATCTGTCCGAAGCGATCAATTTGTACCGGTCCAACAAAGGCGTGGCGATTGCCCTTAGCGATTAGGTCAAAGACCCGCTCATAGCCGCTTTGCCCCTCTTTTTTGGGCTGATATCCGTTGCGCGGGCCCACCGGAACCGGCTCAGACACAAAATAATATTCGCCGTCGGTCATCATCAAGCCCGGCAAAAATGTTTTTTTGGCGAGCGAGCCAGCTAGCCGCGGCACCAAACCAATCAAAGTGGCAAAAACTTCTGGCGTCTCATCGCGGAAAATATCCGCGCCCGCGACGATACATAATTCAGCTAGCGAAAAATCACGCATCAATCGCCCCCCTTAAAATACCGGCAATGGTAGTTTGCGTATTGCATCGGCGCCGCCAACGCGCCCGAGATAGTCATCGCTTTCGATAAAGCCGGCACGATACTCAGCCCAAGCCTCGCCCGTTGCCGCCGAATAGGCTTTGAGATGCGCGACATCAATCCCATAATCGGGTGCATTGCTGGTTGGGTGCGCTCCGAAGGGTGCTTCTACAACCCCATGCACTAGATTACGCTCAATCCGCATGCGCATGATTTTGCGGTCATCATCAAAGGCTGCGGTGTCGACAATTTTTTCCGTCGTCAAAAAGGCCCGATCGGCGGCCCGACAAAACCACTCGTCGAAAAACATGTCGGGGCCCGCAATATAACTATTGCCCAAAATATCGGCTTCACTGACATGACACAGAGCCAAATCTAAATTTAGAGCGGGCATAGCGACCAAATGCTCGCCGTGATAGGGGTCTTGAATAAGCTTAATTTCGGGGTTGTGCACAAGCACATCAGTTCCGAGCCCAGCGCGGCATGGCAGGAAAGGAAGTTTTTGCGCCGCTGCTTTGAGGCCAAGTTGCAACATGCCTTCATCAATTTCCATGACCTCGAATTGACCCGCTTGGCGGGCTTGGCGAAAATGCGCTTCCATTGGAATGACATCGAGCGACACAAAGCCAAAAATCAACTTTTTGATTTTGCGGGCGCTCGCCAACATACCGACGTCGCAACCGCCATAGGCTACAATGGTGAGATCTTTCACATCGGACTTAACAATCTCGCGGATCAAAGCCATCGGCTTACGGCGCGCGCCCCAGCCGCCGATGCCAATGGTCATACCATCACGCAACTCCCCGACAATATCAGCCAGTTGCATCTGTTTATTGCATACGTCCATTTACTCCCCCATTACAGGGAAATCATATTCATGTCCCCAGAGGTCGCCAATCGTCGACTTGGTCGGCTCAAAACTTGACCAATCGGCAATTTGCCGCCCGTCATAGCCGACTTCGAAACCGAAACCACCTGGGGCGAAGAAGTAGAAGCTAACCATTTCATCATTGGCGTGACGGCCAAGGCTAGCGAAAATATGCAGGCCAGCCTGTTTGACGCGGTCCATGCAAGCACCAACTTCGTCCAAACTCGAAACCTCCGCCATGACATGCACAAGCCCAATCGGGTGCGGGAAATTATACAACCCCAACGTATGGTGGCGCGGATTATCGGCATGCAAAAAGGTAATACGCTGATCAGGAAGGTCTGGTGCAGGTGGCGGCAAGATCAGATCATCTGACAGACCAAAGCCGCAGAGCTTGGTGTAAAAGTCAATGGTCGCATCATTTTCGGGTGCTGGCAGGACCAAATGACCTAGGCCCATGGCACCGGTTTCAAAAGCCGAAACACCTGCAAGAGGGGTAAAGCTACCGCCAATTGCGCGCCCAAAGCACAGCTCGACGCAATTGCCCGACGGATCGGCGCATGTCGCGTAACCGGCTGTTGCGCGACGCGCGGCCTCTGCAGGTGTACCAATCTCGACCGCAACTCCCGCTGCCGTCAGACGGTCAACAAGCGCGGTAAAAGCCGCTTCGTCGGCGAGTTCATAACCAGCCGCAAGAAAGCGGTCTTCGTTGCCTTGCTCAATAATATAGCGAAACGGCGCTTGATCCATGCGCAGATACTTGCCGCCGCGACCATCGTCAATATGGGCGTCGCCGAAGCCGAGCACGGTCTCTGCGAATTGTGCCCACGCCGCAGGGTCACCCACCTGCAGACGGACATAAGATAAATTCGATATTGCCATGTGCCGTTCCCCTAATCATTCAACAAAAAATCAATCGCCCCGACATTGAACAGGCGCGTATGCTCGATCATCACCCAATGCCCGCAAGCATTGATTTCAACCAGCCGCGACTGCGCATTGGCGCGCAGACACAGCTGCTTGCCCGCTGGCGGCATAAATAAATCATCGGCTCCCCAGAAGGTTAAGATTGGGCAGGTCAGCTCCGACAAACGCGGCCCTAAATTGGGCGTTTTCATCGTTTGCAGAACTTCCTTGGGTTGCGTCTCGGCAATCTTCCACCGCATGTCGAGAAGCTCTGGCGTGACATGCTTGGCGTCATAAACAAAATTCGCCAACACCTCGCCCAGATTGCCGCGGGTAATACCATTGGCACTCGTCGCCATCATTTTAGCGATCCCTGGCATGGTGAAATAATTCGGCTGCTCATCGATACACCCCGGCCCCATGAGAACCAGCTTTCTGACAAAATCGGGATGCGACAGGGCAATTTGAATGGCGACGCCGCCGCCAAGCGAGTTACCAACAAAATTGCAGGAGGTAATCCCGAGCGCCTGCAGCCCCTGATACAAGGTGTCACAAAATAGATCGAGGGTGTAATCGCCCTTATCGAGCGGCTTATCGCTATAGCCAAAGCCAATCATATCGGGCAGGACAACATAAAACCCCGCCGCAACAAAGGCTTCGATATTTTTGTGGAAATTGGCATAGCCGCTATTGCCAGGACCTGAGCCATGAACAAAGACAACGGCAGGATGCGTCGGCTCGCCATAGGTGAGCACATGGAGCGTCACATCTCCCGCTTTTACATATTGACCCTCTGGCGGCATGGTCAGATCTCCCATTAGACGAATACGTCGGTGCTCTCAGCACCCAATTGCACCGCCCCGAAATTCCGCGCGAACGAGACGGGACTATTAGCAACATGAGCGCGCCCGATATGAATATCGTGCCAAATTTGTTGTATCGGCGAATCGTTAAACACGCTACGCCCGCCAGCCACGTTAAACAACAAGTCGACGGCGCGCATCATATCCTCGATGACAAGCGACTCCTGATAGCGGTATTTGATGCGATTGATCATCGGGATCTCTTCGCCCTTGGCGACCAGATCCGTCATTTCTTCGAAATTACGGTAGAGAATTGCCTCGGTGCTGTCGATCAAATGGGCTGCTTCAGCAACCCGTCTCGTGACATCTGGATCGCCGGCCAAACGCGTTGTGTCGGTCGAACTGGCGGCCGAATTCTCGACGAATAATTTCAACGCATGGCGCGCCGCGCCGATCGCTGGCGCGCAGACGACGCGAACAAAAATCTGGGCCCACGGAATATTATAAACTGGATTTTCTTGATCATTTTTGCATTGGAAACCGTCCATTTGATGATGCGTACGGTGGATCGGAACAAACACGGGCTCGTCGATCACAATGTCATTCGACCCCGTCCCCTGCAGCCCCATCACATGCCACGTATCTTCAATTTTATAATCGCTCATCGGCACCAGAAAAGTGCGATAGTGAATATTATCGGGCTGGTCGAAAATCAGACCCCCGAGTAACGCCCATGTGCAATGACCAGAGCCACTGCTCCAGCCCCACCGACCCGAGAGCATGAAGCCGCCATCAACGCTTTGCACCTTCGCACCAGCCGGATTGTAGGATGAAGAGACCAGCGTGTCGGGATTATCGGCATAAACATCGAGTGCGGCTTGTTTATCCATCAACGCGATTTGATAAGCGTGCACGGCAATAATACCGGCCGCCCAGGAGGTCGACATATCGCGCTCCGCCAGCGCAATCGAAGCGCGGAAGAAATCCTGTGGCAGCATTTCTAGGCCACCATATTGCTTCGGCAGAAAGCTGCGGAAGAAGCCTGTATCCTTAATCGCTTGTATCGCGCGATCAGAAATTTGCCGATTGGCGCGCGTTTCTGCGGCTGTCTCACTAACGGTGTCCAGAGCAGGGGTGATATCCATAACCATTTAAATGACCTCTCTCTTGTTTAAATTGCGGCGCCCAAACGCGTCCATCGCTGAGCCGATCCAAAAAAATTATAGGAGAATTGCGTAATTCTCAACATTATTTTTGACGAAATAAGCTATTTTTTTGCGACAAAAATAATTAATGCGTATTTTAAAGCGTTATTTATTGGTTTTTATTGATAAAACACGTGGACAAAAGCGGCATCTGGCCAAGGTTTCAACATCGAGCTCAGGCTAGAGTAAATATTTCAGTATTTTACCCGATGCGTTGCGCGGCAATTCTGCCATGAACGAGACTTTACGCGGCACCTTAAAATTAGCCATTTGGCTCCGAGCCCAAGCCATTAATTCTGCCTCATCGACGCCATCGGCGACCACAAAGGCTTGCGGCACCTCACCCAAACGCTGATCGACCATAGCTTTAACCGCGACATCCCTGACTTTGTCATGGGTCAGCAAAATACGCTCGACCTCGGCGGGATAGCAGTTAAATCCGCCAACAATGATCATATCTTTCTTACGGTCGGTGATTTTTATGTAGCCAGCCTCGTCCTGAACGCCAATATCACCAGTTTTTAACCAACCGTCGGCGGTGATGGTCTCGGCACTGGCGTCAACATCCTCAAAATAACCGCGCATAACGTTAAAGCCCCTCACCCAAATTTCCCCCTCGGCTCCGGCCGCAACCTGGGCGCCGGCATCATCCACCAGCTTGACTTCGGTTCCCGGCAAGGGGCGACCACAGGTCGTGGCGATGGTCGCAAAGTCGTCGCCCTTCTGGCATAAAGTAATGACGCCACAGCTCTCAGTCATGCCATAAGCTGAAAAGACGTGATCAATCCCGATCTCTTCATGCATCTGGCGAATGAGATCAACGGGGATCATAGCCGCGCCAGTCGTCGCAATACGAAGCGAAGAAACATCATGCGTTGCCAGCGCTGGACTAGCCAACAAGCTTTGAAAAATTGTTGGAGCGCCGGGCATCACGGTTATGCGATCGCGCTCAATGCGGCGCAACACCTCGTCAACATCGAAAACCGCGAGAGGATAAATCGCCGCGCCGCGGATAAGGCATGACAACCAGCCTGCCTTATAGCCGAAACTATGAAAGAAGGGATTGACCACCAAATAGCGGTCGCGTGCGGTCATGCCAATGGCGCCAGAGAAGCTGTCGAAAACCGAAATATTCTGGCCATGTGCCGTCATCACGCCTTTTGGCAGACCGGTGGTGCCCGACGTATATAAGATGTCACACAGATCATCATCGGCTGCTTCATCGAAAACCGATGGATCCAAGGGTGCCGACGCACTGTGTAGAAACGCTTGCATAGCGGCGCAATCATCCTGACCAGCGCGCATGACAATAATCTCCTGCAGCTCGGGTAGTTCATGCCCGTCCAAAAGCTGCGCGTAATCGGTTCCCAAAAACCCGTTAACGGTAAACAATATTTTACAATGCGCGCGGCGCAAAATATCGGCGGCCTCGGCGCCTTTATACCGCGTATTCAATGGTACCATAATGGCCCCTAAGGCCTGTCCAGCCAGGCAGGCAATAATCCACTCGGCACAATTCGGCGCCCAAATGGCAAAACAGTCGCCGCGCTCGAGGCCTTTTGCGCGCAACGCAGCCGCCGCCTGCAAAACATGTGCTTGCAGATCGCCATAGGAAAGCTGCCAAGCACCGTCTATAATCGCGTCAGCATCGGCTTGTTGCCGCGCCTGTTGGCGTAAAATTTGCGGAATAGTTGTCATGATTGCTCCTGAGAAACTCGATTATACAATAAAATATATGCGATTTTCTACGCATTTATGTATATTCATAAGAAATCTTGTCGATATGCGTAATACAACTGGAAAACACCTATGCCAGACTTTAGCAACAAAACCATCATTGTGACGGGCGGCGGCCGCGGCATCGGCCACGGCATTAGCGAGGCTTTTGCGCGCGCGGGCGCCGAGGTGGTGATCTGCTCGCGCAGCCAAGCACTCGCCTTTGACCCAGCGATTGCGGCGCACATCCACCATATTGAACTCGATATTCGACAGGCCGAAGCTGCCGAAGCGCTGATCGACTTCGCCGTTGAACGCACTGGTCGGGTCGATTGCCTGATCAATAATGCGGGTGGCGGACCACCGGTTAAATCCGAAGAGGCAAGCCCACGCCTAACCGAGGCGGTTATCAAGCTCAACCTGCTAGCACCGATTTACCTGTCGCAAGCTGCTTATAATAAAATGAGAGCGCTCAAGATTAACGGCAGCATCATCAATATTTCTTCAGTATCGGCGACACGCTCCTCGCCTGGCACGGTGGCGTACGGCGCCGCGAAAGCCGGCTTGTTAAACGTGACAACCTCGCTGGCTATGGAATGGGCGCCCGCAATCCGTGTCAACGCCATTATTGTCGGGCTGGTGGAGACAGAAGCCTCGGCCGATCATTATGGTGGTCAAAAAGGCATGGATTTTCTGGCCGCGAATTTACCCATGAAGCGCATGGGAAAACCGCAAGACATTGCACAAGCTTGCTTGTTTCTTGCCGATGAAAAGTCATCTTATGTTTCCGGCGCCTGTTTGGAGGTTTTCGGTGGCGGTGAGCCCCCGAGTTTCTTAAAAATCACAGCCGAGGCCGCCGCTCAAGGGCGCGATGATGCGTGATCTCGAAGCCCGCCTGCGCCGTATCGAGGCTGAGCTTGCTATTCGCAACCTGATCAATCTTTATGGCTTGGCGGCGGACTGCGGCGACATTGCTACGGCCCTACACTGCCACACGCAGGACGCCATCTATATTGTCAGCAATCCAAATGCCGGTCGCGGGGCGGCCAGCTCCGATTTGCAATTGACGGGGCATGCCGAGATTGCTGCCATGCTCGGCTCGGACATGCATCAAAGCCTGTTGCCGAACTGCGCGCATACGACAGGCCCCGTGACCCTATCGGTCGATCATGACTCGGCGCAGGCCGTCGGCTATTCGCGGCTCTACCATATTAAAGAGGGCGCGCCGACACTGATGCGGCTGGCGGTCAACCATTGGCAATTTCGGTGCGAGAACGATGAATGGAAAATTTGCCGGCGGACATCGCGCTTGGTTGGCGAGGCCGAGGCGCAAAAGCTACTCGCCACACAACTGAAAAATTATACGCGCTAGTCCTTCACCGCACGCGGATTTTCGGATCGGGCGCGCCAGCGCGCATCGTCTTGAGAAATTCTTCGAGCGGCGCAGGTGGCGCCACTTCGGGCGTCACCCCATCGCGCGGCGGGTTTTTCCAAAATTTTTCCCATGACGGAAACAATTCGTGATAGGCGCCGTCATAAGCAGCGCGATCGGGCCAGCGCATTTTTTGATTGCCAACCGGCGGCTTGTTGAGATCTGTCGCATACCAATAACAGGGCAAGCGACGGCGGAAATACCAGCGCCCGTCAATCCGTTCATAATTATCCCAATAGATCATTTGCATAATGACCCACTCATTGCCGCCATCGCTGGGGGTTTCGTGTTCGTTTTTCGAATAGACAACGCCATGCGCATGGTCGCCGTCATCGAACTCAATAATATGGTTTCCCGTCTGATGCGAAGTACCGGTAAATTGCAAACGTAAAGTATCGTCGAGCCACCGCTTCAGAGCTGCACGCCCCGTTTCCTCACGGCTGACGCGGATATCAGGCGCAAAAAGGTTCACATGCGCATCGAGGTCGCGCATATCCAAAGACAGCGCATATTTCGCGACCAGCTGACGGATTTCTTCAATCGACTCTAATCTGTGCAAACGCTCTTCAAGGTGCATCATATTACCCAATGTATACTTGACCACCATCCAGCGCAATTGTCTGCCCCGTTAGATAGGCGCTGTCGGGGTGACACATTAGGGCAACAAACCGACCAATATCAGCCTCGCAAGAGCCGATGCGGCGCAAGGGTATATTGCGGGCAAAGGCCTCGGCCTGCTCTGGATTCTCGCGCGCCCACCATTGCAGGGCTGGCGAGTCGGCATGCGGCATGATGGCATTCACCCGAATACCATCGACGCCCCACTCACAGGCGGCTGCGCGGGTCAGTTGTTGCATCGCCGCCTTGGCAGCGGCATAACCGCCGAAGCCCGCCATGTCCCAACGCTTCATCACCGAGCTTAAAACATTAATAATATGACCACCATTTTTGAGATAGGGGTGACATAATTTCATCAGCCGAAAACTCGCGAGCGGGCCTGACACCCAGCCCGCCTGCAAAGCCGCTTCATCCAAATCCAATAACGGGCCATTAGCGACCGACTGCGCATTATTCACCAAGATATCGACACCACCAAAATGCGCGACAGTTTGCGCCACACTCTTTTCTATATCTTCAGCCGACAACACATCGGCCACAATACTGCGCGCCCGAGCCCCCAGTTTTTCGATTTCGTCGCAGGTGGCATCAAGCTTGGCCTGGGTCCGGCCGGTGATCACAATCTGGGCACCGGTTTTCGCCAGAGCCAGCGCAATACCCCGCCCGACCCCTTGTCCGCCACCCGTAATAAGCGCCGTCTTCCCTTGGTTTATTTTAGCGTCCATGCGTCGATCCTTCCTCACCTGTCAAGGGCGGGTAATCGCTATAGCCCTCGGCGCCAGGAGTATAAAGCGTTTTGAAATTGATTGCCGCCAAAGGTGCGCCGCTTTGAAAACGCTCAACCAAATCCGGATTGGAGATAAAGGCGCGGCCAAATGAGACGGCCACGCAAGCCTCTGCCGCCAGCGCCCCTTCTGCTTCGGCGAGATCATAAGACTCGTTGGCAATCACCGGCCCCGTAAAATTATTTTTTGCAAGGGCGATATTATCTATTCCGTCGGCCATGCGGATAACATGCAGATAAGCAAGCCCCATTGGATTAATCGCTTGTAGCAAATATTCATAAGTCGACACCGGATCGTCATCGTGAAGATCATTAAAACGATTTCCGGGGCTGATCCGGATGCCCACCCGCCCAGCACCAATTTCAGCGGCCATCGCCTGCAAAACTTCGATCACAAAGCGAGCCCTATTTTCGAGGCTACCGCCATAGGCATCTCGGCGCCGATTGGTTCCGGTCGACAAAAATTGTGCCGGCAGATAGCCACTGGTCGCATGCAACTCGACGCCATCAAAACCAATGTCGCGCGCGCGTCGCGCGGTTGCAGCAAAAGCCGCGATCGTCGCTTGAATATCTTCGAGGCTCATCTCCTCGGGTGTTTCGAGCGGGGCCATGCCGTTTTCGGTGAAAATTTCGCCCGCCGCACGGATGGGCGAAGGCGCCAAAACACGAGCCGCTTGCGCCCGATTGATATGCGAGACAATACGCCCACAATGCATAATCTGCACAACAATTCGCCCGCCCCGATCATGCACCGCTGAAACGACATTTTGCCAGGCTTGCGTCTGCACATCATTAATAAGGCCGGGCGTACGAGCATAACCCTTGCCCTCAAAGGCGGGATATACCCCCTCAGTAATAATGAGCCCCGCACTGGCGCGTTGCGCATAATAGTCCACCGTCATCGGCAAAGGTTCATCTTGCGCCCCCGCACGTGAGCGGGTCATTGGCGCCATGACGATGCGATTGGCAAGCTCAATGTCCCCCAAGCGGCAGGGCGAGAAGATTTTCCGCGTCATTTGACCCTCACTTCCGTATGTCGGCTGTTAAAACCAACAAAAGAACAGCTAACTGCGTAAATATATATGGTTTCATCGACATATTTACTGTTTTTTCATAGCATATATGAATGATTGCGTAAAATTATTGACTTATTTCCTGTTTTTCCTATAAATAGTGTTAGGTCAGTTTAGCTCGCCCGTCGCCCTTTCTCCCATCTATGGGCGAGAGATGCGGTATGAACGAAACCTATAACAGTATCCATACGGAAGAGCGTATGGGTTGGTCTACTATGAGGAGGACTTATGTTTAAGCATAAACTGAAAGCCACGCTGCTTGCGGCAGCGGGCCTTGGTCTGTTGGCAAGCCCGTTGGCAGCGCAACAGATCGACGAGGTTGTGGTGACGGCTGAGAAGCGCTCTGCATCTTTGCAAGATACGCCGATCGCGATCACGGCCATCTCGGCTGAAACTCTGGAATTGCAAAAAGTTGAAAACGTAAATGACCTGAACGCATTTGCGCCGAACCTTGTTGCACGCCCTGGGACAACCAATAAAAACGCATCCGTTCTAACCATTCGTGGTATTGGTATTTCGGGTGAGGAAATGCTGACCCAAGATGCCCCGACCGGTATTTATATTGACGGCTTGGCCATCACCAAAGGCGCCGCCATGTCGGTCGACCTTGCCGATATTGAGCAAGTCGAAGTTCTACGCGGGCCGCAAGGTACGCTGTTCGGCCGTAACGCGATCGGCGGTGCGGTCAGCTTTAAAACCCGCCGCCCCAGCAGCGAAGCTGGCATCACCGCGCAAATTGGTGGTGGTAACTATGGTTACAAAAACGCCAAAGTCAAAGCCGATCTCGGTGATCTCGGCAATAATGGCTTGCGGGTCTCGCTTGGCTACGGCAAAAGCGAACGCGATGGTGTGATCAATAACTTGCTGGTCGGCAATGATAAAGATCCGGGCGCCGATGAAACGACGAATTACCGGATAGCTATTGATTGGGATATTTCGGAAACCGTTAATGCCTATTACACTTTTGACAGCACGTCATCGGACAGCTATCAAAATTACTATCAAACCATGGCGTTTGATACGACCCCCTTGGCGCCGGGCTACCCGTCTTATGCCGACATTTATGGTCCGCTCTTGCGCGGCACTGCATACGCCAATCCAGGCGCTGGCTGCCCAACAGCTCTGAGCGGAAGCCGTCTGGACAATGTCTGTATCAATGACCTCGGTAAATCGGAAAACGACACGCAAGGTCATATGCTGCAACTCGAATTTGCTCTCAATGGCATGACCCTGCGTTCGGTTACGGGTCAGCGCGAATGGGACTTTAATTCGGGCGTTGGCGACCTGAACGGTTACGGCGCTTTAATGGGCGTTAACCGCGGTTACTCAATCCCTGCTTACGGCATCAATGTGACCCTTCCAACGAGCGTCGCGAGCTCCTTGTACTCGGCCGATAGCCGTCGTCACCATGAGCAGCTATCGCAAGAATTCACGCTGATTTCTGACAACAGCGGCAAGCTGCGTTGGGTGGCTGGCATCTTCCTTCTCGATGAAGAAGGTGAAGAGTCGGGCATGCAATATGTTTATCTGGCTCTTGGCAATCCGCCTCTGATTGGCGCCAGCACGCTGATCCCAGCCGCATCTCCGGCGTTCAAAATGGAATCAGAATCGCGCGCAATTTATGGTCAAATCGACTATGATATGAGCGATCGTTTGACGCTGAGCACGGGCATTCGTTACTCCGAAGATGAAATGGATGTTGTTCAAACTGTTCCTGCTGCTGCCGCTGGTACACGCAGCGAAAAGTTCAGCGAGCCAACAGGCCACATCACAGCGGCCTATGAAGTCAATGACAACATCAACACCTATGCCAAAATCGCACGCGGCTACCGCTCTGGTGGGTTTGCTGCCCGTGGGGATGGCGACAAGTTTGATGAGGAAACGGCAACATCATATGAGCTTGGTTTAAAAACCCAGTATGATCGCGTTCGGTTCAATGCGGCGATTTTCTCGACCGATTATAAAGATCGTCAGATCACGCAGCCCGTCGTGAGCGCCGGTGCCTATGTTAACAAAATCGTTAACGCCTCGGAGCAAACCATTGAAGGTGTCGAGCTTGAAGTCGATGTTGCTATGACTGACCTGTTATCAATGTCGGCTTCATATGGCTATCTTGACATTGAAACCAACGGTTTCCTCTGGAATATCGGAACGGCCGCCAACCCGAATATTCAGGATATCTCGGGCAATTTGGTGAATACCGAGCCGCAAGACACAGGCAACTTTGCCATTACCTACGAGAACGATACCTCGATCGGTAAAGTCACGGCGCGTATCAATGCCAATTACACAGCAAGCTATCACTCTTTCGCCAACACTTATGTGACCAAACTCGTGAAAGACGTTGTGTCAAAAAGCCGGACCCTGTTCGATGCGCAAATTCGTATCGACAACGCCTTTGGTTCAAACGCCTTTATCGATATTTGGGGTAAAAACCTCACCGATAAAGAATATGTCACCCGCGCGATTGACTTCCAGTCACTCGGCCATGCCGGTGTCTATTGGGGCGACCCACGCACTGTCGGTATCAATATTGGGGTTAAGTTCTAATCTCAAATCCGATACGACTAACAGAAAGGCGGCGAGTTCATCTCGCCGCCTTTTTTAGTGTCTGCACCGTATAAGGCTCGGAGCGACTTACGCTTCGGCCTCGACCGAGGGACCTTGCAGATAATACATCAGCTGTACCAGCGAGCACAACAAAACAGCGCCATAAAGCGGCACAGCTCCCGCATGTTCCATCACTGCGCCCGCTAACCCGCCGCCCGTTAAAATGCTCACACCAAATGCCGTCGTCACCAGCACGACCAACTTATTGCTTGGGTCAAAGCGTGCAATCGCTGCCGTTTGATATAAGCAGCCAAGCGTGAAGCCAAACTCCCAAACCCACGCAGCAACCATAAATTGGGTGAAGCTCTGCGCTTGCCACAGGCCGAAAACGCCGAGCGCTAAAATAGCGTAGCAATAAACATGCGTGCGTTTAAAACCAAGCTTGATACCCAGAAGCGCGCCGAGAAAACCGGCGACGCCGCCCAATAATTTCAATACTGAGAACATGGTTCCAATTTGCTCACCTGACGGGGTAAATTTTTGTCCGATGGTCGCGAGAAACCCCCACATGCCGACATTGGCTGTGAGGTAGATGGTAAAAAACAAAACCGCCAGCCAAGCATGTTTAGCCGCTTGCCAGCTCGGATAGCTCGTTGTGACCTCGTTCGCCGCAGCGTCATGC
>JAYODZ010000127.1:911-4889 GCA_038106515.1 Rhodobiaceae bacterium | reverse complement strand
TCGCTACAGTCAAAAAAAGCGGCTCTCGCCGTCCTCTCCAAATAGAATTATTTGGCACTTTTCTAGTTCATCAGTTGCCGTAATATGCCTTATGGAGGCATAAAACTCAAGCAAAATGGTCAACAATACTGACCTAAAATTGGGGGTGCGACAAGGATACTCACCGATATTTTCGAAGCTTTATGCTCTGCGTGGGATCCGTATTTTGGCTGCAAGAGCGGCTAAATTGGCTGCTAGGCGATCCATAGGACAGCTACCAAACGGCAAAGAGCCGACCTTTTTGAAGGTCGGCTCTCGCGTTTTGGGTAGTCTTATCTATTGTTTTTAATAGGTTTTTATTATTTCCCGCGACGAATCGGGATTTTTCGGGTCTTTTCGGTCTCAGGTACTAAACGCTCGAAGTCGACCGCTAGAATGCCATCCACTAGCTCGGAGCCTGTAACATTAATATTCTCGCCTAACTGGAAGCTTTGCTCGAATTTTCGGCGCTCAATCCCCTTGTGGATATATTTACGGGCTTCGCCCTCGGCGGTCGCGTTGCCGCGAATTTTTAGATAATTGCCCGTTGCTTCAATCTCGAGATCTTTCTCACAATAGCCCGGTACGCTGAGGCTGAGCCGATAGCGATTGGCATCGATTTCTTCAATGTCATAAGAGGGGATCGCGTATTTCTGCCCGGGTTGATCGACCGTGTCAAAAAAGCTTGCCAAACGGTCAAAGCCGAGCGAGGGGCGGTAGAGGGGGGTTAATCCAAATCCAGTCATTTTTTTCGTCCTTTTCATAAAGCCTGTTTTCAGTTCGACGTTACGCCGTCTGAGGTCGAGATAAGAACCCGCGACCATGGTGACAAGGTCTTGAAATCAGGAAAATTTTTCCTAAAGGCTGAAAAAAATATAAAAATTTGCGATCCGCACGCGTCGCGCGCGTGGGGGCAACTACAAGCTCGTCGCGAACACCCAGATAATCCCAGCCGGTGCTATAATACGCCCGAGCCAGAGCCAAATCACAAACATCGGGCGGCTATTACCGAAGGCGTATTCTAATCGGTCCGGCGAGATCGACCAGCAAGCAAACAGGATAACTAATAACCCGCTAACCGGCATTAATATTGAAGAAGCGAGATAATCTTTCAGATCGAATAGCGTGCGACTGGCCAGTAATGGAGCCTCGCCTAAGCGGTAATCAGCCAAAATATTGAAGGAAAATACCGTCAAAAGGCCAAGCGCCGTATTCGAAATCAAGATCAACGCCGAGGCCTTGCCACGTGACAGGCCGAGGCGTTGGGCTGCCCAGGCAATTGTGACTTCGGCCAAGGCCAATCCTGACGAGAAGGCAGCAAAAAACACCAGAATAAAAAAGATGATGGCGAGAATATAGCCGCCGGGTATCGCCGCAAAGGCCACGGGCAGAGTGATGAAGATCAGCCCAGGCCCCGAGGCTGGATCAAGCCCTTGCCCAAAAACAATTGCGAAAATGCCAAATCCGGCAATAAGGGCTATCAGCGTATCGGCTATACCAATGGTCAACGCCGCCGTGCCGATTTTGATCGAGCGGTCCATATAAGCGCCATAGGTGATGAGAATAGCCGAGCCGACGCCGACAGAGAAAAAGCCTTGCCCGACGGCGGCGAGAATGGTCTCGCTCGAAATTTTACTGAAGTCAGGCGTCAATAAATAAGACAGTGCGGCATTGGCGTCGCCGGCGACAAAGCCATAAGCGGCAATACCGAGCAGCATGATAAACAATGCTGGCATCATAAACGCATTGGCACGTTCGAGCCCGCCCGAGATGCCGCGTGTCAAAACCAGAGCGATCATCGCCACAAACAAAAATTGCGCCGCGATCATTTCGCCAGGGTCAGCAAGGAGTTGATTGAACAAGCCGCTTGAGGCCTCGTTATCGAGATTTGTGAAGCGACCCGTTGCGGCGCGGTAAAGATAGGACATCACCCAGCCGGCAATAACGCTGTAAAAACTGAGCAAAAGATATGAGGCCAGCACTCCGACGTCGCCGCCAATGCCAAACCAGGTCGGCTTGTTTTCTTGTCGGGCAATAATATGCAGGCTCTCAACCGGACCGGATTGTCCCAGCCGCCCGAGCATAATTTCAGCCGCGGCAACGGGGATAGCGATGGCGAGAACAGTGATAACTTAAATCAAAACAAAAGCGCTACCGCCATTGGCGCCGACCATGTAGGGGAATTTCCAGATATTGCCGAGCCCGACGGCGGCTCCGATACACGCCAGCATGAATCCATAATAAGATGACCAATGTTGCTGTGACGCTGCGCCTGATGCTTGCATTTTACTCTCCCAATCCGCGATCGTAGTTTGCTTATTTTCGGTCTTTCGGTCAATAATCGCGCTGATACAAGCCAACCCTATAGAAGACAAAATGAAGCCATACGATATTCACTGGGATGCCCCAGCCGCCTTTGCGACCACAAAAGATTTTCCAAAACCCCGCGGAGCGGAAATCGGCATGTTGCATGGCGAGGACGGCGTGCCTTTGCGCCTGGCGCTATTTTACCCCCCAGCCTCAGTCAAGGTGCAGAAGGGTGGGCTGGTTTTGATGACCGGTTATTCCGAATATATTGAGAAATATGTGGGCATTGCCAAACTATTCGCCAAGCAAGGTTATGTAGTCGCCCTGCCGGAGTGGCGCGGCCATGGGCGATCATTTCGACCATCGCGCGATCAAAACCGATTGCATCTCGATGATTTTGATATTAATTGCCGCGATCTCTATCAGCGTCTTACCCGCCTCTGGGCAGCCGGATTTCCGTCCGATAGCGTTGCGCTGGCGCATTCGATGGGCGGGCAAATTGCTGTCCGCGCGGCGGCGCAGTGGCCGAATATGTTTCGAGCGCTGGCTTTGTCGTCGCCAATGCTGGGCATTCGCTTACCGCATTTTCAGCAACTGCTCGTACGCCTCGTCGGTGTTATCTATCGCTTGCGCGGCCAGCTCGATAGCTATACGCCTGCCGATCCTGCGACCCGCAACGCCACCAACCCGCTGTTGAATTTTGTCACCCATGATCAAGCGCTGTGGGACCGTAATGAGGCTTTTCTGGCCGCTCATCCTGATATGCAAGTCAATGGCCGCTCGATCGGCTGGACCTTGGCGGCGATGCAAGCGATGCGCGATACGGCGCGCAAAGCATTTTTGCGCCGCGTGCAAATGCCCGTTTTTATTGGTAGTGCTGCCGATGAAATGTTGGTGAGCAATGATGCCATCCGCCGCGCTGTCGCTTATTTGCCGCGGGCAAAGCACAGGCATTACGAAGGTGCGATGCATGAATTACTGATGGAGCTGCCGCCGGTGCGCGAGGCTTTCATCGCCGATTGTTTGAATTTTTTTGACGCGCATTAAGCGCTATCTCGTTCACAATTGAGCGAGAATTTCGGCATGTAGGCGGGCATTACCAGCGGCGATAATATCACCGCCAGAGGAGACAGTGCGTCCTTGCCAGTCGGTCACAATGCCGCCCGCAGCCTCAATAATCGGCCGTAGGGGCAGAATGTCATAGGCTCCGAGCCCACATTCGACCACGGCATCAATATGACCAGCCGCCAGAAGCGCATAATTGTACCAGTCGCCTCCCCAACGCACGAGGCGGGCGCTTTCACTCACCCGCTGCCAACTCGCCTGTTTCTCAGGACTTTGAAACAGCGCTGGCGTTGTCGCCGCGATCACCGCGTCGGCGAGGCTAGAGCAGTGCCGTGTTGCGATCGCACTGGTATCGTTTCCCTGCCGCAAAAAAGCGCCCGTTTGGTCGGCCCAGAAACGATCGCCAGTGATCGGCTGATCGGCTATCCCCACCACAGGCCGATCGCCATCATACAGCCCGATCAGCGTGCCCCATGTCGGCAATCCGGTGATAAAAGCCCGCGTGCCATCGATTGGGTCAATCACCCATGTCTTGGCGTCTGGAGACAAAACGGTCGCGCCAGAAAACTCTTCCCCCCAAATCTGATG
>JAYODZ010000127.1:0-894 GCA_038106515.1 Rhodobiaceae bacterium | reverse complement strand
CTCGGCGTCGCGATCGATTTTTGTGACCGGGTCAAACCCGTCAGTGGCTTTGTTTTCAACGGCAGTGGTATGGCGAAATCCGGCGCGCGTAACCGCCGCCGCTCGATCGGCGAGTTGGTGTGCAAAAGCCGTGAGGGGTGTCATGGTTACTCGGCCGCCTTGGTATCAGATGTGTCCGATACCGGCATAATATCGCGCCATGCCCCTGTCAGCGCTGCCACCAGACCCGACAAATCAGCTTTCAGGCTGTCGAAATTCGCGGTCATCTCATAGCTGGTTTCGTTCATATAGAGTGCCCGATTGATCTCAATTTGGATGGCATGTGACGCCCTATGTGGGCGACCAAAATGGTTGGTGATATAGCCGCCGGCATAGGGTCGGTTGAGCGCGATGGTGTAACCACTGCGCCGAAAATATTGACTGATGAAATCGGTGACGCGATCGCTACAGGCGCGTCCATGACAGGTGCCGAGCACAATATCGATTTGCGCTGAGCGGTTGCGCGGAGCGTTATTGCGAGTGGCGAGCGAAGGCATCGAATGCGCGTCGACCAGCAGTGCCGTGCCGTGAAGAACGCGTAAACTTTCAACCTCGTGCTCGAGCGTGGCATGAAAAGGGTGGTATATTTCGCGCATGCGCAACGCAATATCCTCGATCGATAATTTATCGTCGTAAATTGGCGCGTCCTCGGCGACAATGCGCGGGATGGTGCCGAGGCCCGCTTGCACACGCGGCAAAGATTGCTCACGATGAACCGGTAGATCGTCGTCCACCAAATCAGGATCGATTTCATTAGCGCCGCGATTGAGGTCAACAAAACTTCGCGGATACCGTGCTGAGATGAGGGTAGCTCCAAAATTAGCCGCCTCGGCAAATAAGGCATCGACATACATG
>JAYODZ010000007.1:30440-31936 GCA_038106515.1 Rhodobiaceae bacterium | reverse complement strand
CGATGGCGGCAGCTATTCAAAAAGGCGCGCGCGATACCGTCCGTCCCCCGGACGATAAATACCGGCAGCCCCGTGACCTCAAGCGTTTTATAATCGCCCGCGGCTGACAGCTCACAACTGGCCGCAAGCATTAAGGGTAAAGATCTGAAAATATGTTGTTTTTCTTCTTCAAACCGAGCGGGATCGGTATAAATCGCCGCATCAATCGAGACGATATCATCGGCCAGATCGGCCTGCTCTTGCGTGAAACGCTCGAGCATATGTCGCCCCATTACAGTCAATTGTTGTTTCGTCGTTTCGTCCACATGCTACTCCCAAGCGCAGACCTACAAGGCTGAGCATCGCCCTGCCCGCCACTTCGAGGCTTGCTTGATCATATCACGCAAAAATTTGTGCAAAAGGAAAAACCGTTATGCTTCCAGCCCATGCGCCTCAAGCTGTTCTATCGCCTCAGGCCAGCTTGGTATCGCGTCAGCCTCATAGCCATAAATTTTGCCATTCGCAATATCGGGAAAGACGTTGATGGCTTTCATATGCCAAGGCTGATTTCGGAACATCAGCATATCGTGTCGCGTTTGCCAGACAGTGAGCGTGTAATGCACGCCGTCTATTGTATCGGTCTCGCAAAATAAGATGCCCTTAGATTTACGCGCCACCATGAAGGTCGGAATAGCGATCCGCCAAAACCGCAACCAAGCTATAAACCCTTTTGTTCGTAATCCCGTGACAGAGACATACATGCGTCGCTCCTTATTATTCTTATTGTTGTTATAAGACAGTAAGACACATGATTACCCCAAGCAAGTCAGGCGCCCAAAGCTGCCTATGTCCAGCCTGCCTGAAAAAGATTAAGGAACTATGAGGGGAAAAGTGCGGCGGCGCAGGACGCCATCTAAACAATCAGCCGATGCACTTTTGCGCCATAAGCGCTGGTGCGTGCGATCACCGCCTCGGACGGATCACCAAGAAGATTTACTTCTTGAATTTCGCAGGTTGAAAATAGCTTCATCGCCAGATCATTGACAGTATCGGCATGAAACATCAAGGCCTCGGAATCGACAAAAGTCTCAACCGCTAAGCATTGCGTTTCGGTTTCATTGAGGAACCACTCATAACCGACAGTGCGCGGGCATTTTTCTTTCACCAGTTGCTCAAGCTGGCGAACATAGTCTTTGAAAGCCTCCTCCTGCCCAGCATTGAGTTTCATTTTAAAGAAAATATAGACCTTGCTCATACACGTTCCCCTCTCGTGACCCGCTCAAAATGTCAGATACCTTATCGGATAGCAAGTGGGACTAAGAGAAGGCAACCCAGCTTGGCCGTTAGGCCTGATCCTACTCCCACTCGATGGTACCGGGGGGTTTGGAGGTGATGTCGTAAACGATACGGTTAATGCCGCGCACCTCATTGATAATCCGTGTCGAGACACGGGCTAAAAAGCTATGCTCGAAGGGGTAATAATCCGCTGTCATACCATCTGTTGAGGTGACCGCCCG
>JAYODZ010000007.1:16362-30430 GCA_038106515.1 Rhodobiaceae bacterium | reverse complement strand
GGGCGCAGACATAATCATAAGTCCGTCCATCGCCCATAACGCCGACCGTTCGTACCGGTAACAAAACCGCAAAGGCCTGCCAAATTTCGTCATAAAGCCCCGCTTTACGAATTTCATCGAGATAGATGGTGTCGGCTTTACGTAAAATATCGAGCTTCTCGCCAGTAATTTCGCCCGGCACGCGAATGGCAAGACCAGGCCCAGGAAACGGATGGCGACCTACAAATTGCTCGGGCAAGCCAAGCTCGCGACCCAAAGCCCGCACCTCATCTTTAAACAACTCGCGCACGGGTTCGACCAGATTCATATTCATCCGCTCGGGCAAGCCGCCAACATTGTGATGGCTTTTAATGGTCACGCTCGGCCCGCCTGTGAAGGAGACGCTCTCGATCACGTCGGGATAGAGCGTGCCTTGAGCGAGAAAATCGGCACCGCCAACCGCATTGGCTTCGGCTTCGAAAACATCAATAAAGGTGGCACCAATAATTTTACGCTTTTGCTCGGGATCGCTGACGCCCGCGAGCTTGCCGAGAAATAATTCTGAGGCATCTTTATGCACCAGCGGAATGTTGAAATGATCGCGAAACAAGCTCACCACTTGCTCACTCTCGCCCGCCCGCATCATACCCGTGTCAACATAAACACAGGTTAATTGCTGACCAATAGCTTCGTGTAATAACACCGCCACCACCGAGCTATCGACACCGCCCGACAAGCCACAAATCACCCGCCCGTCGCCCACCTGAGCGCGAATTTTGGCGATCGCTTCGGCGCGAAACGCCGCCATAGTCCAATCGCCCGCGCAACCTGCAATTTGATGCGTAAAGTTGCGCAGCAAGACTGCACCTTGCGGTGTATGAACAACCTCGGGATGAAATTGCACGCCATAAATCTTGCGTGCTTCATCGCTAATGGCGGCGAAGGGCGCATGCTCGCTCCGGCCAATCACCGAGAAGCCCGCGGGCAATTTGGCAACGCGATCGCCGTGGCTCATCCAGACTTGCATCTCGCCGCCGACAATGCCGTCAAATAAAGGTGATGCGCCGACAAGCTCGAGTGAGGCGCGGCCGAACTCACGCTCATCGCTGCCTTCGACCTGCCCACCCAATTGCTGGCAAAGAGCTTGCTGGCCATAGCAAATTCCTAAAATTGGCAGGCCGCTCTTAATAAGAATATCCTCAATATGCGGTGCATCGGTCTGCGTCACGCTTTCGGGGCCGCCCGAGAGAATAATCGCTTTCGGCGCGAAATCGGCAAACATGTCGGCGACGCGATTAAACGGTATGACCTCGCAATAAACCCCGCTTTCGCGAACGCGGCGCGCAATCAGTTGCGTTACCTGCGAACCAAAATCGACAATGAGCACTTTATCCATGTTTACTTGGTCTCGTCTGATTGGCTCGCGATCAGATCGGATAAGAACTTGTATTCTTCACAATCGGTGCAGAGTTTTTCAAGTTCAGCCAGCGTGTCTTTAGCCGCGGCCAGCTCTGCGCGGCGGATATCAGCCTCGCCCAATTTGCGGTATGCACTCCTGTTGGCAGGATCAATAGCCGTGACCGAACGAAAATAGCGCGCGGCCTCCTCATCCTGTTGTGCGGCGACGGCGAGCTCACCTAGCAACATATAGCCATCTGGATTGGAGGGATCGGCCGCTAGGGCCTGCTCAGCAAGGGCGTTGGCTTTGGCGACATCACCCTGATTTTGCGCCGCTTGTGCCTGCTCGATCAGACGCTGGGACAGACTAATATAGCTATCACGCAAGTCGGCATGCGCTGCAACGGGCGCAAAAAACATCAGAATCACGAAAAGCCGATAAAAATTCATAAAACTGTGTCGCACTCCATCAGGGTAAAATCAAGTCGCGCGGCGCTGTAATACACAGGCATAAAGCCCATCACTTTGAAATGTCGCTGGCGAGACTTTTATTTGTGTTACAGGAGGCCCCTGAAAATCGGCGTTTTGGGAACAAAAAGCGCTAATTTGAGCGGCGTTTTCCTGCTGCAAAACCGAGCATGTAATATAGGCGAGATAGCCGTTCGGGCGCACATATTGCGCCGCCTCGGCCAAGATTTGCGCTTGCACGGCCAAGATTTGTTGCAAATCGTCAGCCGAAAACATCCATTTTTGCTCGGGGTTACGTCGCCACCGACCGCTTCCCGAGCATGGCACATCGGCCAGCACCAAGCTGAAACTGCCTTCGGCATGCGCCAGCTTGGCTTTTTGAATATGCGCAACCCCCGCGCGCTCCGCTCGACGCCATAAATCTCGCATCCGGCTCGGATTGGCATCATGCACCGCAATCTCTCGAATATCGGGCGCCATATCGGCTAAGGCCAAGGCCTTGCCACCAGCGCCCGCGCAGTAATCGAGCACCCGACCTTGTGCGTATGAGGCCAGCGCCGCGCTGACAATTTGCGATCCGAGATCTTGAATTTCAATCAAGCCTTTTTGAAAGGCCTCACTTTGAGTGATGGTGCGCCCTTCTACCACCCGCAAGGCCGTCGCGCATGCCGACAGCGCCTCGGTCGCGATATCGTCTTGGCGCAACATCGCTTGCACCTCAGTGCGCGAGATGAGTTGGCTGTTGACGCGAATATCAATTGCGGCGCGGTGGCATAAAAACGTCGCCGAGGCTTCGTAATCTTCGCCCAAATGCGCCACCATGCCAGCCTCTGCCCAAGCAGGCACGCTGGCGCGCACCGCTATGCTTACAGGCGCATCGACCCAACGCTCTAGCCTTTGGCGCTCATCTGCCGACAACGGAGCCGGCGCGAAACGACTGCCGTCAAACAGATCCGCAATCTCGTCTTGCGATGCGTTACCGAAAACCCGTAAATAAAAAACCACCAGGAGGCGAGCTATCTGCGCGGCATCGTAGTCCGCCTCACCCTCCTCCAGCCCCGCGGCATGAAGCAAGTGGCGCCGGTTTCGCAAGATCGAGAAAAATACCTCACCGATAACACGGCGATCTTTGCTCCCCGCATACCGATTGCTCCGCGCCCAGCGCTCAAAAACACGATCAGCAGGCGTGCTGCCCTGCGTCAGCGCGGAGAGAAGATCAATAACAGCTTGCTGGCGCGCGGCGGGCCGCACTTAAATCTTACCCGAGCCTGGATAATTGGGCGCTTCGCGCGTGATCGTGACATCATGCACATGGCTTTCGGCCAGCGACGCCGACGTCATTTTAATAAACCGTGCGCGCTCTTGAAATTGCGGCAAGGTCGCCGAGCCGGTATAGCCCATCGCTGCCCGCAAACCACCAACCATCTGGTGAATCACGGCCTCAGCTGGGCCTTTGAAGGGAATTTGTCCTTCAATGCCCTCGGGAACGAGTTTTTGCGTTTCGGCGATGTCGGCTTGAAAATAGCGATCCGCCGACCCGCGCGCCATGGCACCGACCGAACCCATACCGCGATAGGCCTTGTAACTCCGCCCTTGATATAAAAACACTTCGCCCGGTGCTTCGCTGGTGCCAGCTAATAAGGAGCCGACCATGGCGCAATTTGCGCCCGCCGCGATCGCCTTTGCTAAATCGCCCGAATATTTAATGCCGCCATCGGCAATCACAGGGATACCGGCTTGGCGTGCCGCCGAAACGGCGTCGATAATCGCGGTTAATTGCGGTACACCAACACCAGCCACAACCCGGGTAGTACAAATAGACCCTGGGCCGATACCAACTTTGACGGCATCAACGCCAGCATCAATCAACGACTGTGCCCCTTCCGCAGTCGCGACATTGCCAGCCATAATCTGCGCCTTAGGGAAATCGGCTTTCAGTTGCCGCACAGCTTCGGCAACCCGCACCGAGTGCCCATGAGCCGTATCGATCACAATCAAATCGGCTCCCGCCTCGATCATTGCAGCCGAGCGGGCAAAACCATCCTCACCCACCGTCGATGCCGCAGCCACCCGCAACCGCCCTTGCGGATCCTTTGCCGCATTCGGGTGTAATTGCGCTTTTTCCATATCTTTAACCGTGATCAAGCCAATACAGTTATAGGCGTCATCGACGACGATGAGCTTCTCGATGCGATGGCGGTGCAGTAAGCGCTTGGCCTCTTCGTGATCTACCGCCTCATTCACCGTCACCAGATTGTCTTTGGTCATTAGCTCCGAGACCGCTTGCTCCATTCGACTGGCAAAGCGTACGTCACGGTTGGTGAGAATACCGACGAGCTTGCCACCTTGCTCGGTGACCGGAATGCCTGAAATCTTGTGCTCCGTCATCAAATCGAAAGCATCAGCCAGCGTTGCTTGTGGGCGAATTGTGATCGGATTGACCACCATACCACTTTCGAACTTCTTCACCCGTGTCACCATGGCCGCTTGTTCGTCAATCGTTAGGTTACGGTGAAGCACGCCAAGACCACCGGCTTGTGCCATAGCGATCGCCATATCGGCCTCGGTGACGGTATCCATGGCCGAGGATAAAAGCGGTATCCCGAGGGCGATTTCACGCGTTACAAAGGTTGAAGTGTTGGCTTGCGACGGCAGAACATCGGAGTCGCGTGGCTCCAGCAAAACGTCGTCAAAGGTCAGGGCTTCTCTAAACATGCGCAATATCCTCGGCAAGAATGTGATATTGGCACCGTCAGATAACACAAAATCACAAAAGCGCTAACTAAAAGTTTTGTCGCCGTTAAAACCGCCTATTTTCAGGCCTTTCATCCGTTATCGAAATGATGCCCTAACCTTTAAACGCTTGCGCGATGACATAAAGCTCGACTGATTCCTTGCGGCTGGCCTTTGGTTTAACATGCGACACGGTTTCGAAGCGCGTTTTCAACTCCTGCAACAAGTCGCCCGTGGTACCACCTTGAAACACTTTGGCGCAGAAAAAACCACCCGGCGTCAGCGCCTCAAAAGCAAAATAGGCCGACATCTCGGCGAGCGCTAAAGTGCGCAAATGGTCGGTTGATTTATGTCCTGTCAAAGGCGCCGCCATATCCGAAATCACGACATCGACCTTACCGCCTGCCAGCTCTAGGATTTTCGCCGGTGCGTCATCGGCCGAAAAATCCATCTGCACACAGGTTACGCCGGGTAGGTTATCCATTTCTTGGATATCAATTGCTATCACCTGCCCCGTGCCAACCCGATCGGCCGCCACCTGCGACCAGCCACCTGGCGCCGCTCCCAGATCAATCACCGATCGTCCTGGTTTGAGAAACTTAAAACGATCATCAAGCTCGGTAAGCTTGAACGCCGCGCGTGATCGGTAGCCCAATTTTTGGGCTTCATGCACGAAAGGATCATTTAATTGGCGCTCGAGCCAGCGCTGCGACGACACCGTTCTTCCGCGTGCCGTTTTTACCCGCACCGATAATTTATTGCGGCCGCGGCCGCTATGCCCACGCGCCGTCATGCTGTATCCGTCTTGTTGCGGTTGCCACGATATCGGCGACGATTGCGGCGATGATCGCGTCGGATCATCCGCAACAAAATACCCTCGCGCAGACCGCGATCGGCAACACTCACGCTATCAGTGGGCCAAATCTCATAAATCGCCTCGAGCACGGCACAACCTGCTAAAACCAAATCCGCGCGCTGCACGCCGATACATTGATTTTGCGCTAGCTCACTGCGCCCTTTACCCCTCAGGTTCGAAACAACCCGCATCATATCAGCCATTTGCATGACACAACCGTCAACCCGACTACGGTCATATTTTTCTAGACCGAGATGCACTGCTGCCAAAGTCGTCACCGTCCCGGAAGTGCCCACCAGTTGCAGCGGTCCATCTTGTCGATCTTGTCGGCTCGCAAAGGCGTCTAACAAATCGAGGCACTCTTGCTTGATGGCATCATAGCCGTGGTCAAACTCTCCTGGCCCAGCATGGCGTTCGGCCAACCGCACGACACCGAGCGGAAACGAGGCCACATCGGCAATTTGAAACCGTGCCCCACCTTCGCGCTTTAGCAAAGTCAACTCGGTGCTGCCACCACCAATATCGAAAACCAAAACCGACTGTGCGGTTTCGGCAAAAAGATTCTCACAGCCCAAAGCCGCAAGCTCCGCTTCACTGCCGCCCTCAATAATTTCCAAGCGTAATCCTGTCTCTTTTTGCACCCGCTTGATAAAAGCGGCACCATTCGCGGCAAAGCGGCAAGCTTCGGTCGCAACACAACGGACACGCGGAACACGCAGGCGACGGATTTTTGAAGCGCAAATTTTCAGTGCGGCAATCGTCCGCTCCATGGCGTCTTCGCCCAACGCACCCTTGGCTTCCAAGCCCTCACCGAGGCGCACAATACGCGAAAAACTATCCTTTACGCGAAATGATCGGCCATGCGGTTCAACAATCAAAAGGCGACAATTATTGGTCCCCAGATCGAGCGCCGCATATAGTGATTTTTTACCCCGTCGCGCGGTCGATTGCGCGCCTGCTACGCGGATATTTTTGGGAGACTGGGGCGTCGCGTCATTCCGCGCCCGATCAGGGGTACTTTCCATTTTACTCTCTGGGCTGCAAAAAGCAGATCGGGGTTAACCGTTACTGCTAGAGTAACGAGAAACGCGCCGTTTGCAAATAGCCAAAGAGAGAAACTGTCAGCCTGATGGCGGATCTTACGAGACCCCCATCATGCCCGCCGTTGTCGCGCCGTCTATTTTATAGTCGGCCCCGCTAATGAAGCCGGCCTCTTCAGAGGCAAGATAAGCAACCAAACCGGCAATTTCCTCAACCCGCGCCATGCGTTTCATCGGCGCCATACCTTCGTAAATCGCTCGCACCGCGGCACTATCCTCTGCCCCGTCAATATGGGCACGGATCATCTCGGTTTCGACAACGCCCGGATGGATTGAATTGCATCGAATTGGCATTTTTTGCGCCGCACAATGCATCGCCACCGATTTCATCAGCGCAATCATGGCCCCCTTGGTCGTCGAATAGGTGACGTAATTGCCGAGCGGGATATAGGCATTCATCGAACTGTTCAAGATAATCGACCCGCTAGGCCCGTCCGGATTTTGTCGCATCGCGCGAACCGCATGTTGGCAGCTCAGCATCGTGCCTGTGAGATTAATGCCGACCAGATTTTGCCAATCCTCGAGCTTCACATTCTCAATGTCGGCGTCACCGATTTCGGTTCCCGCATTGGCAAACATTATATCGAGGCGGCCAAATTTACCCTTCACGTCGGCCATCAAAGCCTGCCAACCGGCCTCATCTTGGACGCGGTGCGAAACAAAAGAGGCGCCCGTCTCATCGCACAAGACTTTGGCTTGCTCCGCCTTCGACCCCGTAAACACAACCTGTGCCCCTTCTTGGGTCAGGCGTCTGACCGTCGCCGCGCCAATGCCCGACGTGCCGCCCGTGATAATCGCGACTTTATTTTTTAATCTCGTCATAATCCCTCCTTAAGCCCCTACTGTGGCTTTGCCTCAACTATCCACCCTCGCGCGGGCGTTGAAAACCTATGATTTGGTCAAGGTTACATAGAAGACCCGTTTATGGGTAGTCTAAACTCAAGGAGACGAAAAATGAGTTCAATTTCAAATCGATTTTGGCAATTGGATAAGCACCCAGAGGGTAATGACTACGCCGCGGCTCTGTCGTTGCGCGAGGTGCCGTTGGCCGAGCCGGGCGACAAAGAAGTGATTGTTAAAAATCATTATCTTTCCTTGGATGCGGGCACGCGCATGTGGATGACGCCGCGCACCGACGGCTATCAGCCGCCATTACCGCTGGGTACACCAATGGTCGGTCTCGGTGTCGGCGAAGTCTATGCCTCCAACGATCCTAATTTCAAACCCGGCGACCTCGTCCGCGGCTTCGGCCAATGGGCCGAATATTCGATAGTCACCGCCGAACTCTCTGGGCTGATGCAACTGGACCCAGCGATCGACGATTTGCGTCAGCACCATGGCGTTCTCGGCTTCAACGGCTGGACGGCTTATTGGGGCATCGTTAATACAGGACAAGCCAAAACGGGTGAAACCGTATTGGTGTCAGCTGCCGCTGGCAGCACCGGCATCTTAGCCTGCCAAATTGCCAAAAATCTCGGCTGTAATGTTATTGGAATTGCTGGCGGCGCAGCGAAATGCAATTTTTTGCGCGACCAATACGGCATTCAAGCCATCGACTACAAAGCCGATAATATTTTTGACAAGCTACAGCAGGTTGAAGGCGGCATTAATGTCTATTTCGACAATGTCGGCGGCCCAATCCTCGACGACGTCTTCCCCAATATGGCGCTGTACGGTCGGATTGCGCTTTGCGGCTTGGTCAATGATTACTTGAACGCACCAACGCAACCCAAGCGCTTCGACCAGATTTTGATGAAGCGTCTGCGCGTCGAAGGGTTTTTCTCGCCGGATTTTGCCGATCAAGGCGCAATGCTGACCGAGAAGCTGACCGCAATGTATAAAGACGGGTCGCTGACAATGCCGTTTGACGAAACGACAGGCATCGAAAATATGTTGGTCGCCTATGAAAAATTATTTACCGGTGGCAATATCGGTAAAACAATCGTGAAACTGTAGATAATTCATATATATAGGAGGGGATGATGACAGATACAGCAACGCAGGAAAAGCTCGCCATTCGCGAATTACTCGAACGCTATTGCGACGCCGTGAACCAAAGAAGCGAGCAAGCCATGGCACAAACTTGGGCCGAGGATGCCGTTTGGGATCTGCCGCATCTCGATATGGGGGGCTTGCAGGGCCGAGAGGCGATCATGTCGTCTTGGGTCGAAGCGATGAAAATGTTTCCCTTTGTTAACATGATGGCCATGCCCGGCTTTATCGAGGTCAATGGCGATACAGCGACCATGCGTTGCTACACCTCGGAAGTTGCGGTCATGCAAGACGGCACGGAAATTCGCCCTCGAGGTCAATATGACGACAAATGCGTCAAAATTAACGGCCAATGGTATTTTGCACATCGTAAATTCACTGTCCTGCACGGCGAGTAGCAGCCGCGCTAGATAACCCTTTACTAACGCCCACGGAAAGAGAGAGGCCATGACGTCAGAGATTAAGTATCGCTATTGGCGGCTAGATAGCCGCCCCGAGGGCGACAATTACGACGACGCCTTATCGTTGCAGGAAGCCATTCTGCCAGCGCCGGAACAAGGTCAGGTGATTGTTAAGAACAAATATATCTCGCTCGACCCTGGAACACGGATGTGGATGTCGCCGCGCGAAGATAGTTACATGCCTCCCATTCCGCTGGGATACCCGATGGCGGGATTGGGCATTGGTGAGGTTCACAGCTCGAACCATCCCGACTTCAAAGTCGGCGATCTGGTGCGGGGCTTCGGGCAATGGTCGGAATATTCGATCGTCGGAGCGGAAGAAGCGGGCCTGACGAAACTCGACCCCGGCATTGGCGATATTCGTGAATATATGGGCTCGGTCGGCTTTAATGCTCTGACAGCATTATGGGGGATCGCTGAGATTGGTCAGGCGGGACCAGGCAAGCGGGTTCTTGTTTCCGCCGCCGCTGGCTGTACCGGTCTATTGGCCTGTCAAATAGCCAAAGCAATGGGCGCCGAGGTTTATGGGATCGCTGGCGGCGACGCAAAATGCCAAATGCTCGAGAGCGAATATGGCATCCCCGCTTTCGATTACAAAAAGCCAGATCTCGCGGCGCGCCTCGCTAACGTTAGCGAAGGTTTCGACGTTTATTTTGACAATGTCGGCGGTGCTGTTTTGGATGCGGCATTGGCGAATATGGCGCTCCATGGGCGGGTCGCTGTTTGCGGCATGATCGGTGATTACGAAGGCCAACCCACACGACCCGAGCAATATGACCAAGTGCTGATGAAGCGTCTTCTGATTCAAGGTTTTCTGGCGCCCGACTTTGCCGAACACATGCCGCGCATGACCGAGCAATTGCATCAGCTCTATCGCGACGGCAAGCTCAATATGCCGTTCGACGAGACCAACGGGCTCGAAAACCTGCTCAAGGGCTACAGCAAATTATTCACCGGTCAAAATCGCGGCAAAACCATCGTCGTTTTATAACCGCGCTATTCGCCATCCATATAGTCGTTTAAGACTTCATGGAAGTGCTGCACACGGCGTTCCTGATGCGGCAAATAATAGCCCTGATAGCCAACTGATTTGAGACCGCGTTGCTGCACACCAGCAATCGATAAATCTTGGTCGGCCGTCGTCCCGAGGGTTTTTTCGCCATATTTGACAAACTCGTGCATTGCGTCTTCAACCGGCAGATCTGGGCCGCCCGCTGGCGATGGCGTCATGGTTTGGCCTTCGACTGGATGCACCAACCACCAATGGTCGAAATAACACATCGACGGATCGGTCGGGTGCGGCCGCGGTCGCAATAATTGCATACCGTCTGGCCCGGCGGTCAGTACATTGTTCGGGAAGATGTTATAAATGACATAATCCGTCGTCTGATAATCCGTTAAATGCTCGTAATGCTTAAAGCCTTTCGATGGGCCGCTTTCGAGCTTCTTTTTCTGAACATCGACGCGCATTTCACGCCAGCGATCACGACCAACATATTCATCAGAGTTGATATCCCAGGCCGCTGCCATACTGATTAGCGGCTCGCCGATTTTATCGCTGCCATAGGCTTTCGACGGCAGAAAAGAGGGAAACCAACCCCGATTATGCCCGCCCGCAAACATGTCAAACTGGCAGTCGCCATAATCGGCGGCGATATAAGGTATCAGCTCTGGATGCAACTCCTTCACATGATAGGCCTCATTGAAATTATCGGTGATAATTTTCCAGTTACAGTCTGTCTCGGCGGTAATATCGAGCACGCGGATCATATTCTCGCAGTGGTAAGACTCCAGCTCTTGCACGATCGTGTCGCCTAAAAATGCTTCCAGCGAAACGGCACTCGGGTCAAAATTATACCAAATGAACCCGAAACGCTCGACGCATTGCATTTCACGCAAGCTCCGCTTGCCACAAGGGCTACCTTGCGGAAAATCTTCTTCGTCCGGCACCGCCGTAACAACACCATCCCGACCAAATTCCCAGCCATGATAGGGGCATTTAAAATTCGCCACGTGACCTTCTGGCGCTTCGGTAATCAGCGAGCCACGGTGTGGGCAGGAATTAAAAAACGCCTTCACCGAGCCGTCTTCCTGACGCACCATGATGATGGAATCAAAGCCCAATTCCGTCGTTAAAAAATCTCCCGGCTCGGGCATTTGGTAGCTGACGCCACCGAGATTCCAGGTCTTGTGCCAGACATTTTTGAATTCTTTTTTCAAATATTCAGCATCGGTATAACGCGACGCACAAACGTGATCACCCCGAAGCGGCATTTCGGGTTTTTTCTCGGGACGTTCAATACCTCGGGGAAGACTGATTTTAGACATATTTTCCTCTCTCAAATCTTAGCGTTCGCGATCAGCAAGATAATCGTTCAGTTTTTCGTGAAAAAATCTGACCCGCGTTTCCTGACCTGTCAAATAGGCGTCTTGATATCCGCGGCTGTGCATACCAGCCTGCATATCTTCGGCAAGCTCCATGTCTTGGTAAACAATTTGTCCAGCAAGTTCGGGGATACCGCGACCGCCATCAAACACACGATGCTCGCATTCTGCGGCTTCGCGTAAGGGTTTTGGGCCCGCCATGATCGACTCGACAATCTCTTGGCCTTCAACCGGATAGGCCATACACCACAAATCAAAGAAGCATTTCTCAGGGTCATCGGGATGCGGCTCCGACCTAAAGAAAACCAAGTTATCGGGCAAGAAAGAAATCGTTACATTTGGGAAGATCACGGTATGCGGACTGTCGGTGAGTTGCTCATCATCCATATTTTCATAATGGACGTAGCCGCGCTCTTTCCACTGCGCCCGCTTGGTCGCCTTTAAATCCAGCCACCCTTGATTAACCATCTCTTCGTAGCTTTCGTATTTGGCGGGGTCGATGCCCCAAGCCTCGAGGATCATTTTATAGGGGTGCGGCTCGCCATCCGGCAGCCGGTCTGACAATGACGGGCGCATCGGCTGAACCGTTCGGCCATGGCCCCGTGGCCACATTTCGTGCCGCGCCGAAGCGACATCCTGATCAATCCATGGTGGCACTTGAGGATGCGCCGTGCGCGTATGATAGCTCTCGGAGAAGTTATCGGTGACAAATTTCCAATTGGCGTTGATCTCGATGCGATACCAAGCGACGCGGACTGCCGTCTCCATCGGATAAGCAGCATAGACGTCTGGCAGCGGCTCCAGATATTCCGCCAAAGACGGGCCGTTCTCATTCATACTGTACCAAACGAAACCACCCCATTGATCGCAAGGCAGCTCTTTCAGTCGCAATTTTCCGCAAGGCGAGCCTTGAGGGAAATCTGTATCGCTATCTTGCGCTTCAACCAACAGACCATCGAGATCATATTTCCAACCGTGATAAGGACAGAAAAAATGTTCGGTCGAAGCGCTGTCGTGAACCAAGCGCATGCCACGGTGGCGGCAACTATTGTAAAAGGCCCGCACCGAGCCATCTTGTTGCCTTACGCAAATAACGGACTCGCGTAAGAAATTATGAACCAAATAATCACCCGCTTCGGGAATATCCGCCAAGCGGCCTGCAATGTGCCAAATTTTGGTCCACATGTGGTCCCATTCGGCTTTCGCAAACTCTTTTGAATAAAAGCGATCGCCCGTCAGCGGGTCGCCGCGCAGGTTGCTCGGGTCTCGTCCATCGAGTGTCAAAGGATGTCGCGTTATCGTCGTCATTCCGCCCCCTTCGGTCCGTATTGCCCCTTTTTTTCGAAATACCAACATTTCGACAGGTTTCGACCGATGAATAACATTCCACGCAACTATAACACTCGTGTTTTGTTGCTCTACTAACCATAGTGTCAGGAGACACAAAACTGTCGGCAGGACACACTTTTCGCATGGAAAACACACTTAATTTACAAACGCTCGTCGACCGGCACGCAATCGAAACAGCTTTGGCCAATCACAGCCGCGGTCTCGATCGCGCCGACGAGAATTTATTGGGGTCGGCATATCACCCGGCAGGGCATGTCGACTACGGCGCTTTTATAGGCTCGTCGGAAGATTTTACAGCGGCTTTAGCGGCAGGACAAAAACTCGGTGGGCCAACCCAACACCGGACATCGAATATCTCGATCCGCATTAATGGCGATAAGGCAGTCAGCGAATCTTATGTCATCGCTTATGTCGAGGATGCGGAGACACAGCACGTTGTTTTTGGCCGCTACCTCGACAGCCATGAAAAACGCAACGGCGAATGGCGTCTCGTACAACGGATCTATTCGCTCGAGGGTAACACCAATAAACCAAACAATGCGGGCCGCGCCGACCCAACCACAAGCAATGAGACTTTTCTCGCCTATGGTGGTCATGGAGCCGCCGATGCTGGGCGCGTATTGCTGGCGGCTGCGCAAGCACGGCACAAAACGACACTTCGTACAAAGGAGACCCAAACTATGGGATCGCAATCTGGAAACCAAGAGCAAAACGCGCAAGCGCTTGATCGCGCCTTATCCAAAGTCGCCATTCATGAACTGTGCATGTCTTACTGCCGCGCCGTAGACCGCGGAGACAAAGAGCTTATGGCCAGCCTATTTGCCGAGGGTGCCACCGTAATGGCGGGCGTCTTCAATGGCGATGCTGCTGAGTTTTCAAATTTCATCTGCGATTTTGTGCAAGAAAATAGCTCTTATGTTTTTCATAGTGTTGCCAATGAATGGGTTGAGATAAACGGCGACGAGGCTGTCGGCGAACATTATGTGATCGCCATGATGTGCTCCGATGGTAACGACATCATGACGGGTGGTCGCTACATCGATCGCTATGTCCGCCGCGACGGCGTCTGGAAAATTCTAGAGCGGACTTTTGTTATGGATTGGAACCGTACCGATCCGACCACCATGCAACTCGACGGCATGTATGAAGGGCTAGAGCAACGCGGCCGATGGGGCAAAGACGACCCCGTCTACGCACTTTGGGCCAGTATTTAATTTTTACCTTTTCAAAACCTACAATTGGGGAGCCCCGCGGGGAGCTAGCACATGTTTCACAAGATCAAATATTTTGCCGGTCTTTTAACGCTTCTGGTTGTTATAGCGCCGCCCGGGAGCTGGGCTGAGGAG
>JAYODZ010000007.1:0-16352 GCA_038106515.1 Rhodobiaceae bacterium | reverse complement strand
AGTCTACAATCAGATTTGTGCCAACTGCCATGAGGCGGGCGTACCGAAAGCAGCCAGCCGCGGCATGATGGGCTTTATGTCGCCGATTAGTATTCACCGCGCTATCACCACCGGCGTGATGACCGATATGGCGGCAGATTTGAGCGATCAAGAAAAAATCAATGTTGTTAAGTTTATCACTGGCAAAAGCCCCCTCGATGCGGTGGGCAGCTTCCAAGGCAAAACCTGCCAGGGGCCGCAAGCCGAATTTGACCGCAACCAACCTCCAGCTTTGGTCGGTTGGGGTTTCACCAGCAATAACCGCCGTATGATCTCTGACGAGATCGCCGGCATTACGCCTGACAATGTTAAAAAGCTGAAATTGAAATGGGCCTTTGGGTTCCCCAATGCGGTGCGGGCGCGCTCGCATCCGGCTTCCGCCGGCGGAGCGGTTTTTGTCGGTAGCCAAGATGGCACGCTGTACGCGCTCGATCGCGACACAGGCTGCATTCGCTGGAGCTTTATCGCCGATGCCGAAATTCGCACCGGACTGGTGATCGCGCCCTGGCAAGCGGGTGACAGTAATCCGACCTCCCTCACCTATTTTGGTGATTTCTTGGGCACGGTTTATGCCGTCGATACGTTTACGGGCCAAGAGGTTTGGAAAATTCGTCCCGATGATCACCCCAATGCGACCATTACGGCGACACCAACCCTTTATGAAGATCGCCTCTATATTTCGGTTTCAGCGCTCGAGGTCATCAATGCCGTAAACCCTGCCTATGAATGCTGTAGCTTCCGCGGCGCAGTGGTCGCGGTCAATGCCGCCAACGGCGACGTATATTGGAAAACACACACCATCAGTGATCCGCTCGAGCCGCACGGCACCAACGCTGCGGGCACGCAACAATACGGTCCGTCGGGGGCACCGGTTTGGAACACACCCGCAATCGATAGCAAACGTCGCCAGCTCTATGTCGGCACCGGCGAGAATTTCTCCTCGCCAGCCACCAAAACGAGCGATGCAATTTTTGCCATTGGCTTAGATCAGGGCGAAGTGCGTTGGACTTTCCAAGCCACACCGGATGATGCTTGGAATGCTTCTTGTACCGTGGCACCGCGCGGCTCGTGCCCAGAGGAAGACGGGCCCGATTTCGATTTTGGTGGTCAATCGGTCATCGCACAACATTCAGATGGCACGGATTATGTTGTCGCGGGACAAAAATCAGGCATTGTTTGGGCTCTCAACCCTGACAATGGCGAGTTAGTTTGGAAAAACAAAGTTGGCCGCGGCGGGGTTATTGGCGGGGTGCATTTTGGCATCTCCGTCTCGGGTGATCGCGTCATTGTGCCGATCTCTGACGCCGTTGCCGACCCCTCTTATATTGATAATTATCAAGGCACGCCGCGCCCTGGACTATACGCACTCGACCTCAAGAGCGGTGCCTATCTCTGGCAATGGGCCGCAGAAGATGTCTGCGGTGAAGATCCGCTCTGCATGAAAGGCAATAGCGCCGTGCCAACAACAACCGAGCAACTGGCAATCGCTGGTAGCCTAGATGGGCATCTGCGGATCCACGATATCCGATCGGGAGAAATCTTGTGGGACTTCGACACCACGAAAGAGGTCGTCTCGGTAACCGGTATTCCTGCCAAAGGGGGTGCCATGGAAGGCGGGGCTGCCGCCTTGTTGCAAGACGGTATGATGTTCGTCAATTCGGGCTATTTGTTTAATCGGCACATGCCCGGCAACGCGTTTTACGCTTTCGAAATCGCTGACTAAAGATTGGCGCGGGTAAAGTCGTGGCTTTATCCGCGCCCCTTCTTTTCAAAGCACCCCTCTTCAGCACATCTTTAGTGGGCCGCTATGGCAGCACGTGCGCTAACATGCATTAAGATTTGTTGCGGCGACGGAGCCACGCGGCGAGCAAGGCGACACCGCAAATTACAAGCAAAATGGCGGCACCGCGAATGCCAGGTGGTGTATGATCCGACCCAGTTGGCTTTAACACTTGCCCGAGAAGAATGAGGCTCTTTTCAATCACCACGAGGCACAAAAGTGGCACCGTAAAACTGCGATAGCGCAATGCCGCAAAGGCCAAGACAAGCCCCCAGGCGATCTGGGTTGCTCCAACCCAGGCCGCCATTGCGATCATCTGAAGCCCGCCTGCATGGGCGAGATCCAAACCGGCGATCGAGATTAGCCCACTATCGGGTAAAACAACATGCAAGGTGCCGCCGACAAGGCTCTGCACCGCCACCAGCAAAACTGCATAAGCAGCCCATGTTGGGCCCTGAAATTGATCATTACTGCTAGCTGGCAACATCTCATACCCCTACAGAAAAAGCATACGGGGTTTTGACAGCGTGACCAACGACTTTTCAGTCAATCCGTGCTGGGATGCTGGAAAAATGGTGCCGGCACACGGACTTGAACCGCGGACCCTCTGATTACAAATCAGATGCTCTACCAACTGAGCTATACCGGCAACGCTTTGTCTATACGCCAGCTATGGCGTTAAATCAATGCGGTTTTTAGGTCAAATATGGCTACCGTCAACGACCTCGACCTGCTCAGCCTTGGCGCCGGCATAGGCCTGATAGCGGTTAGGATCGAGCGCTAAAACGGCGTCAAAATGCGACAAAAAAATCTTGCCCGTGAGCTTTTGCAAGAGCGGCGATCGCTCGAGCCGATCCATGACAGGCCCCTTCACTTCAGACAAATGCAGTCGGCAGTTTTGCGCTTGCAACTCTTCATTCAAGTGGGTCAGGCTTTCCAAGCCCGAGGCGTCTATTAAACTTATCGAACTACAGTTGAGAATAATATCGCGCAATTCGTTATTTTGAGCCCGCCGCGCGGTAATAAACCGACCCAGTGCGGCGGCATTAATAAAAAACATATTTTCATCCAGCCGGACTGAAAGAATATGCTGACTGGTGATAACTTTATGGCGTTGGATATTACGAAAATGCTGCGTGCCCGGGACCAATCCGATTTCAGCCAAATGCGGCGTACCGGTTTTTAGCAGATAAAGCAAAATCGAGGCCACGACCCCGGTCGAGACGCCAATCTCCACGCCAAGGATCAGGGTCATGACGATAGTCGTCGCAACAGCAATAAAATCTGACTTTGAGTAATTCCAGCTTGTCCGCAAAATAGAAAAGTCAACCAACGACAAGACCGCGACAATGATCGTCGCGGCGAGCACCGCCTTCGGCAAGAAATACAGATAAGGCGTCAGGAACATCGTCGCCAAAGCGATACCAACCGCTGTCAAAGCTCCCGCGGCGGGGGTTGCAGCACCGGCATCAAAATTTACCACCGAACGCGCAAAACCGCCCGTCACTGGAAAGCCTCCACTAAAGGCTGACGCTAAATTAGCGGCGCCCAACCCCCTTAATTCCTGATCGGCATCAATGTGCTGGCGGCGTTTGGCGGCCAAGGTGCGCGCTACCGAGACGGACTCGACAAAGCCAATAAGACTAATCAAGAAGGCGGGCAACAAAACATGGTTCAGCAAAGAGGCATCGACCGGTGGCACAGCCAAACGTGGCAAATGATTGGGAATGTTGCCGACCAGAGCCAGTTGATCTTGCAATTGCCAATAGACGACGGCAGCCATGCTCATAAAGACCGCAAGGACAGGCCCCGCTTTACTGATTTGCCCAGCCCAATACGCCGACATACCAAGACGTTGCAACAGCGGTTTCATACCTTGTCGAACCCAGAACAAAAACATCAGGCTCAAGCCACCAATAACCAGCGCGGTCATATTGGTCTGTGGCAAAGCCCGCCACAAAGCCGGGACGATCTCGAGAAGCGTATGCCCCGAAACCGGGACGCCGATAATATGTTTGACTTGCGATAGAGCAATGATGATGCCTGACGCAGTGATAAAACCTGCAATCACGGGATGGCTTAGAAAATTGGCAACAAAGCCCAAACGCAATAGCCCCATGAAAAACAGCATCAGTCCCGATAAGAAGGCCAAGCCAACCGCGATGACGATCGGATCGTTTCCCGTTTGCGCCGCGATCTCACCTGTCGCGGCCGCCGTCATCAAGGAAATCACAGCAACTGGCCCAACGGCCAACGCGCGACTAGAGCCAAAAATCGCATAAGCAATTAGCGGCAAAATCGAGGCATAGAGACCGTAATGCGGCGGCAAACCAGCAAGCAAAGCATAAGCCAGCGACTGCGGGATCAGCATAATGGTCACGATGACTGCGGCGGTAAAATCATCCGCAAAATCGGTGCGGCTGTAAACGCGCCCCCAGCCGAGAACAGGCAAGAATGTATTTAAACGCATAATTTATCTAACTTTTGGACGTGCTAGCCACTCCCGACCTTTTAACATGGCACGCCAATATACTGCCGGTAATACGCTCGCCTTCAAGAACCAAGCCGTGCGGGTTGGCTGCAATCCTTGCATGAGCCATGTCGGAAAGGTTGGAATAATTTTTCCGCCATAGCCAAACTCGGCCAGAACGATCCGGCCACGTTCGACGGTCAAGGGGCACGAGCCATAGCCATCATAAGCCGCGCGGCCTTTTTTCCGTCCCATCGCCGCCAGCAAATTATGCGCCACGATCGGGGCCTGCTTGCGAACCGCCGCTGCCGTTTTGGCATTTGGTGTGTTGGTTACATCGCCGAGACCAAAAATATTTTCATATGTTTTGTGGCGTAACGTCTCTTGATCGACGTCTAGCCACCCCGCGGCATCGCCGAGACTACTTTTTTTGATGAAGTCTGGTGCCGTTTGTGGCGGACAAACGTGGATCATATCGAAATCACGTTCAACCTGTTTGGTCTTATCGCCCTCGGTAACCTTGAACCAAGCCTTTTGCGCTGCCCCGTCAATTTTTACCAAATTATGGTTAAAGGAAAGTTTGGCGCCATAAGCTTCAACATAATTCATGAGTGCCGGCACATAATCAGCCACCCCAAAGAGCACCGCGCCAGCATTGCAAAACTCAATATTAATATTGCCCAAGCGCCCTGCCCGCCGCCAGCTATCGGCCGAAAGATACATCGCCTTTTGCGGCGCCCCGGCGCATTTAATTGGCATTGGTGGTTGCGTAAAGATTGCATTACCCGACTGCAACCCCTGCACCAGCTGCCACGTATAAGGCGCTAAATCGAAACGATAATTTGAGGTCACGCCATTTTGCCCCAACGTCTCGGGTAAACCCTCGACTGCGGCCCAATCAAGTTTGAGGCCGGGACAGATAATCAAATAGCGATAGCTGAGGCGCGACTTATCCGACAAAACAACCTCATTTTTTTTCGGATCAAAGCGGGTGACAGCGTGCTGCAGCCAAGCCACGGCCTGAGGCATAACACGCGCCGTCGCTTGTACCGTTTCTTTCGCTTGAAAGATGCCACCGCCGACCATTGTCCAACCTGGCTGATAATAATGCACGTCGCTCGGTTCGATCACTGCGATCGACAACGAGGCATCGCGTGACAACAAACTGGTTGCTGTTGAAATCCCTGCCGACCCGCCGCCGACAATAACAATATCGTAGTCTGCCATAGCTTCCCCTCTCTGATGCGCGACGCAGATTTCTATTTGCGCCGCATGTCCAATACAGGAACTTTTAAATACACCGTGCCTTGCGTGTCCGCCGGCGGCAAATGCCCCGCTCGCATATTCACCTGAATAGACGGCATGATCAATTTCGGCATTTCCAAAGTTTTATCTCGCGCTTCGCGCATGGCGACAAAATCATCCTCGCTAATACCCTCGCGCACATGGATGTTATTTTGACGTTCTTCGCCGACCGTTGTTTGCCACTGAATGTCGCGTCCATTTGGGCCGTAATCATGGCACATAAACAAGCGCAGGTCGTCGGGTAAACTCAAAATACGCTTAATCGACTGATAAAGCTCACGAGCATCGCCACCTGGAAAATCCGCCCGCGCCGTGCCGCCATCGGGCATAAACAATGTATCACCGACAA
Organism: Rhodobiaceae bacterium; assembly: GCA_038106515.1. Taxonomy (GTDB): domain Bacteria; phylum Pseudomonadota; class Alphaproteobacteria; order RS24; family RS24; genus JAYODZ01. Next base: position 10,409 of record JAYODZ010000007.1, on the reverse strand, counting down.
AAGCGGCACTACCGATGACATGGGTCATACAGGCAGGCGTGTGGCCGGGCGTGTGCATCACCTGCGCGTCCAATCCACCAATCTGGTAGCGGTCGCCATCTTGAAACAACGCATCGAACTGACTGCCGTCGCGTTGGAACTCCGTGCCCTCATTAAAGACCTTGCCAAAAATTTCTTGCACTTGTTTCACCGGCGACCCGATGCCAATTTTTCCGCCAAGCTTTTCCTGAATATAGGGTGCTGCCGAGAGGTGGTCGGCATGAACATGGGTTTCAATCAGCCAATCGAGCTTCCACCCGCGTTCGGTGATAAAAGCGATGAGCGTATCGGCATGCTCATAAGTAATCGTACCACTGGCATAATCAATATCCATAACGCTATCAACCACCGCGCAAGCTTCACTATCTGGATCCTTGACGATGTAACTTATGGTGAAGGTCGCTGGATCAAAGAAACCGTGAATTTCCGGACAGATACTGGTATCGACATGTGGCATTTTGTAGTCAGCCATTATTTCCTCATTCCTTAGACAGCCCGCATCACTTCAACCATACAAACGGGACAAACGTACCATATTTTTACATTTACAATATGTAAAATCAACTCGGTTAGGACGCGGTAAGCGTGACAAAAAGTCTGTTACGACGAACAAAAATAACCGCGCAAAGCATCACGATGCTGAGCGGATACAAGATTGATAGGCTGCTCGGCCAGCCGTGCTCGGCGATGCGCGCCGAAAGCGAGACAAGGCCGGCATAAAATAATATAGCCGAGACGCTGGCGAGAAAGACCCGCAACGAATAGCCGGTGCGGTTGAGTGTCCCACCCGTCACAAAAGACAGGGCGATCAAGGCAAATACCAGCGGGGTGAACAGCTCGCCGATCTGCTCATAAACTCGCTGCTCCACTCGCAAAATCCGCCTTGGATCGTTAATGCCCAGCGCCTCGGGGTTGAGCAATTGGTGAAACATCATTTGCGACGGTGACAATTCAGCCAAATTAAAAGGATCATCCGATTGCATGGTGACTGGGAATTGATAGCTATCAAAATGCACGATCCGCTGTCGTCCATTGGCTTTTTCGCGGCTGAACAAACGTCCATTCTCGAGTACCAAAGCATTATCGTCTTGCGTCCGATAAATCCGTGCGCCTTTGGCGATATAAACGGTTTCGGTTTGCGGGTTGCGGTCATCGAAAATCAAAATATTAATAATCTGTCCCTGCTCGTCCTTGTCCTCGGCGTAAACCGTTACACCGCGTCCGAGGTCCGTAAAGACGCCCTCGCGGATCAAACCGACCGATAAACGGGTTTGCAAAGCATCGCGCTCGATCCGAAGGGTTTGCGACGCCAGCGGCGCAACATAGAGATTAATGATCGCCAAAACGACGGTGACGCCTGCTATCAAGTAAAACACGGGCCGAAACAACAAAAGCGGGCTAATACCAGCTCCGGTTAAAACATAATATTCTCGCGAATTTAACAACCCACTATAGAGCAGGAGCAAGGCGATCAATAAAGCCGGTGCGGCGACATTGGCAAAAATGTTGGGGATCAAGAACACCATAAAGCGGATAATTTCCGCCCCGCTCGCACCGATGGTCAAATAAAAATCCACCACATTCAGCACGCGGACGAGCCATATTGCGCCCAATAGGCCAAGCAAAACCCCGAGATAGCCGAACAGGCCTTTTTGGCCGACAAACTTCTCGACGAGGCTCATAGTCTTTCCTCTTGCCGTCTAACTCAACTGCGGCGCCGTAAAGCCCATTTTGGATAGAGCCTGGATCTCTCCAGGCAGCAAAGCCGCCACACTCTCGCGCGCTAAAAAGCGGTCGAAATAATCTGCTAGCGCAACACTATCATTTGCTTGCACACAATAACCGACATGCATCATGTTAATCAGATTACAGCCAATCGCGATATCTGCGAGGCTAAACTGCGCGCCGCCGAACCACGGGCCATCGCCAAACTGGGCCTCCAAATAAGAAAAATACTCGGCTCTAATTTTTACCAAGGACTCTTCCGCCGTCGCCACATCGGGGGCTTTACCCGACAGAGCATTAAACAGAATGGGACGAAACATGCCGCGGCCAATAATTTCCGTAAAACCGGTATCGCTATACTCTTCAAGCCATAGCATGCGTCCATATTGCAGAGCATCGCTCGGCATCAATGCCGGCTCCGGTGCTATGCGTTCGAGATAAGCGCAAATTGCTGAGCTATCATTGATGATACCACGCGGATTATTCGGCTCCACGATAAGCGCCGGTATGCGCTTCAGGGGATGGATTTTCACATAGTCATCGGGCATGCTCAGCGGGCTAATCGACGGGTCATAATCATAGCTAATATGTTTTTCTGCTGCGACGATACGGACCTTCCGAACAAAAGGAGAGAGGGGGGCGCCAATAAGTTTCACGTGTGAGCTCCTCGGATGACAAATCGATTTGAAAGGTTAAACTGCAGTAGAGTTTACATAAGTTTGAGGGACAAGGAATAGAGCATGTCGAAAATATTTGCGGCCAAAGCGATCGTGACAATGAACCCAGCGCAACCGCGCGCCACACATGTTGCGGTGCGCGATGGACGCATTCTCGCCGTTGGCCGGAAAGAGAATATTGCTGACTGGCAGGCGCATTTCGGCATCACCGAAATTGACGAGAGTTTTAAGGATAAAATTATCTTACCGGGCTTCATCGAAGGCCATAGCCACATGTTCGAAGGGCAAATGTGGAATTACATTTATGTTGGTTATTATGACCGCATGGGGCCTGACGGTAAAATTTGGCCGGGGCTTAAGACTATTGACGAAGTCGTTGATCGTTTGAAAAATATGCTCGAGGCCCGCGACGATAAATCAGCGCCGCTTATCGCCTGGGGATTTGATCCAATATTTTTTGCCAATAACAGGCTAAGTATCGCCGAACTCGACCAAGTCTCGACCGAAACACCGATTTTGGTTTTGCATGCCAGCTTGCATATCGTAAATGTGAACAGCGCCATTATAAAAAGTGCGGCGGTTGACCCTGATAGCAATAGTGAATTTGTCCGGCGCGACGATGCTGGGCAAATTACCGGCGAGTTTCTTGGGCAGGTCGGACTTTTCATGGCCATGCGCGCCGCCGATATCGATATTCTGGCAGCCGCATCGGACGACAGTGTGCTCAAAAATTTTGCTGCCGTCGCACAACGCTCTGGGGTCACCACCGCGACTGATTTGGCCAATGGCCTGAGCGACGAGGCACTCGCAACCATGAAGCGCATCACCGCGCGTGACGATTTCCCGATGCGGCTTGTTGTGGCTTATTCGGGCAATGCTAGCTCGGCTGAAGATGGCCTCAAACGCTTGGCCGAAGTCAAAGACCAGCAAACCGACAAGCTACGTATGAATATTGTTAAACTGGTCGCCGATGGATCGATCCAAGGCTTCAGCGCTCGCCTGCGTTGGCCGGGCTACCACAATGGCGCCCCGAATGGGCTGTGGTATATCGAGCCCGATCGCCTGAAATCCCTAATCAGTAGCTATAATGCCGCCGGCGCGCATCTGCACGTCCACACCAATGGGGATGAGACAATTGGTATGGCTCTCGACGCCTTTGAAGCGGCCTTGAATGCCCATTACCGCGCCGACCACCGCCACACTTTGCAGCACTGCCAAATGGCCGATCGAGCCGATTTTAAGCGCATGGCCGCCATGGGGATTGGCGTTAACTTATTCTCCAATCACATTTACTACTGGGGCGACGCGCATATTACCCAAACGATGGGCCGCGACCGCGCTAATCGTCTTGATGATGCCGGCGGCGCTTTACGCGAAGGGGTGCCGCTCACCATTCACTCGGATGCCCCCGTGACGGCGCTCGGCCCGCTTTTCACCGCCTGGTGTGCGGTTGAGCGCATGACTTCCTCTGGCGATCGCTTGGGGGGCGATGCGGAACGACTATCGGTCGAGGAGGCCCTGCATGCAATCACGCTCGGCGCCGCCTATTCCCTTAAAATGGATCATGAAATTGGCAGCGTCGAAGTTGGTAAACGGGCCGATTTCGCCGTTTTAGACACCGATCCACTGGATGATCCAGACACGAAGCTGAAGGATATTTTTGTCCACGCAACGGTTTTAGATGGTCGCAGCTTCGTCAACGAAACCGCTGACGTCTAATGTCAAACAAGATCCCTCTGACCGTCTTGAGCGGTTTTTTGGGGAGTGGCAAAACAACACTCCTCAATCATCTGCTGCATAACCCGCATGGTCGCCGCATCACAGCACTAATTAATGATTTCGGCGCCCTCAATATTGACGCGGAAATTATTGCCCGCGACCACAACAATCGCATCGAGCTGGCAAATGGCTGTGTGTGTTGCTCGCTCGGCGATGATCTGGTTCGCGCGCTGGTCGCGGCCCTAAAACAAACCCCGCCCCCCGATCACATCATCATTGAAGCCAGCGGCGTCGCCGATCCCTCCCGCATTGCCGCTTTTGCCGCCGTCGACCGCACTTTGCTACTAGACGGCATTATTTGTTGCATCGATGCGACGGCTTTTATCGCTCACCGCGCGGATCCGTATCTGCAAGACACCATGCAACGACAAATCGAGGCGGCCCATATTTTTCTCATGACCAAACGTGATCTGATTTCGGCGTCTGACGAACATAAACTCCGCGCCGAACTGCCACAGGACCGCCCTGTAATCGTGAGCCAAAATGGCAACATTTCTGCAGACATTGTTCTCGGTCTTGGCCGCGCCGATTTTTCTGCCGATGCCGCGCCTTTACACGATTTTGCTTGCCAGACAGGGCATCTGCCAGCCACCGCGCCGGAAACACTCGCGGCAGAATTATCGCGCCTGAAGCCGCATCTCATTCGCGCCAAGGGCTTTTGCCATGATCACCAGAGCGCCTATCTGTTTCACTTTGCTGGAAATAGGTTTAGTTTTGAGCGGTTGCCAGAACCGCGTGCCTCTGGGCACTTTGCTCTGATTGGTTTACCGATGATGGATGTAACAAAAACTCTCTTTGCCGCGGCACTGCAGCACTAGGCCAAGGTCTAACGTTAACACCGACAAGGACTTTCAACGATGCTCTGGGATGTCTCAATGCGATTATATCATTGGCTATTTGCCATTACGCTCTGCCTGTCTTATATCGCTGGCGACATTGATGCCTTGGACTGGCATGAAAAATCGGGCTTAACACTTCTAGCGTTATTGGTCTATCGACTGATCTGGGCTTTTATTGGCCCCGCGCCGGCGCGCCTAACCACTATGATCCAGACGGTTTTGTTATTGCCTGCCTATTTAAGGTCAGACAAACAGGACAATTTACCGCCCGGCCACAATCCTCTCGGTGTCTTGTCAGTTTTGGCCTTTTGGGCTGTTGCCGCCATTATGGTCGCCAGCGGATTGTTTAATTATGACGACATACTCTACGAGGGGCCGCTTTACGCTTGGCAACCCTCTTGGGGGCCCGTGGCGTCCAAAATTCATGAGATTGGGCATGTCCTAATTATACCTCTAATTGCCCTCCATCTTACCGCCTTGGCCTGGCACCAATTTGCCAAACGGCAGGTGCTCATCCAGCGTATGACGGTTGGCGTTCCGATGCCCGATGGACAAGCTCCAAGCCAAGCGCATCAGGCTTTGGGCATAGTAATTCTCACACTGAGCCTGAGCGCCAGCTGGGTTCTATTCGCTTAAGCGCGTATCTCAATGCTTGATACGATAGCTTTCATGGCAAGATTTGCAGGCGCCGCCGAGAGCCTTAGCAGCACCCAGCGCGGCATTCGCATCGCCAGACGCGGCCGCGACAGCTAGCTCAGATGCGGCTTCAGAAAACTGATCCGCTTTCGCTTCAAAATCTTCCCAATTCTCCCAAAGGCTTTCACGCGCGCCAATTGAGGTGCTGCCGGCGGGAAACAACTCGGTCATGCGGGCGCCCCAATCCGCCATTTCAGCGGCATAGGCGCCAATGGCGTCGAGATCGCCTGCAGGCAAGTGTTGTTCAAACACCGCCTTAATGCCCGCGCCACTTTTTTTAAACATCGCGACCCGTTGCCCCTCTGGCGTATTAGGATCGGGGTCATGGGCCAGCGCCGGCGCTACCAGCACGGCAACAAGAATAAGAGCTAAAACACGCATCACAACACCTTTTTGAAAAATCAAGTTCTATAAGACGGATCTACACGATCAAGGCGACGTAACAAGCCCGGCCAAGCCAACTGATCGATGCCCTGCTGGAACAAAGAACCACTCTGGTCGCGTGTCGTATCGATAGCGGCTTTACTGGGCATATTCAGCTTGGCGCCACCCGACATGGCTCGAATTTGTGCCGAGCAGGCGCGCTCGAGAAAATAAATACCGAGAAAAGCCAGCGCGCAGGTTTCTCCGGTCGCCAGAGTTCCGTGATTGCGCAAAATCATCAGTTTTTTATCGCCGAGATCGTTAATCAAACGCTCGCGCTCATCCAAATTCAACGCCACTCCCTCATAGCCATGATAGGCAATCTGCGGCATTACCAGCAGAGCTTGCTGACTGAGCGGCAAAAGACCCTCTTCCTGCGCCGACACGGCGACCCCGTCATCGGTGTGGACATGCAAAACGCATTTTGCGTCCTCACGCGCCGAGTGCACGGCACTGTGGATCGTAAAACCTGCTGGGTTCACAAAAAATGGGCTGTCCATGACAATATTGCCGTCGAGATCAATTTTAACGAGGCTCGAAGCGGTGATTTCTTCAAAAGTCATACCATAGGGATTGATCAAAAAATGATGTTCGGGCCCAGGAACGCGCGCCGAGATATGCGTAAAAATCATATCGTCCCATCCGTGCATGGCGACAAGCCGATAGGTTGCGGCCAAATCGACCCGAAGCTGCCATTCCTCTGGGCTAACCATATTTTTGACCGAAGTAATTTCTAATGCTGCTGACATAACGTCTGTCTCCTCAAAATTTTCACCAGTTTGCGTGGCGGCACTAAGCCTGTCAACTGAGCTGATGTCGCGCCTTACGCACACCACTCGCCCACAACGTCAACCGCGCTTGGCGATCAGCGGAAGCCATGCTCGGTTTAAAGACACGGGTTGCGGTCGCTTGCGCCGACAAATCCTCTGGCCGCGCCACAATTTTTGCCCCCAGCATCGTCAAATAGGCAGCGCCGAGCGCCGTCGTCTCCAGCATATCGCCGCGCTCGACCTGCAAGTCGGTAATATCTGCGAGGTTTTGAGCAAACCAATTATTTGCCACCATGCCACCATCAACACGCAGATTCTCTATTCGCCCGCCCATATCGGCCGTCAAGGCGGTCAGCAAATCATGTGTTTGCAAGCTCACACTCTCGAGCCCCGCGCGAACGATCTCGGCAACACCCGTATCGCGCGTCATACCCAATAAGGTACCGCGTGCCGTCGGGTCCCAATGCGGCGCGCCAAGCCCCGTAAAGGCAGGAACCATGATGACATGGCTATTAGGGTCGGCGGCTTGTGCCAACGCCTCGCTGTCGGCCGCATGAGCAAAAAATTGCATATTATCGCGCATCCATTGGACAATCGCACCGGCCATAAAAATACTACCCTCCAGCGCATAGCTCCGTGCCCCCGATAGCGAATAAGCGATCGTCGACAGGAGACGGTTTTGCGACAGCACCAACTCTTCGCCCGTATTCATCAGCGCAAAGCACCCCGTACCATAAGTCGACTTCATCTGCCCGCGCGCCACGCAGCGCTGGCCAAAGCTCGCCGATTGCTGATCCCCCATGGCCGCGAAAATCGGTGCCGAAAACCCAAACAGCGCGGCATCGAGCTGGCCATATTCAGCGACATTGTCCATCACCTCGGGCAGAATTTGGCGCGGCACATTGAACAGGCTGAGCAAGTCATCATCCCACTGCCCGCTTCTAATATTCAATAAGCTTGTACGACTGGCATTGGTCATGTCGGTAACATGATGACCACCCGTTAATTTCCAGATCAACCAGCTTTCAATCGTCCCGCCAGCCAACTCTCCCGCTTTGGCGCGCGTGCGATCTGGGTCATTTTGGTCAAGCAACCAAGCCAATTTGCTGGCGGAGAAATAGGGGTCGAGCAAAAGCCCGGTTTTGTTTTGTACATCAATTTCATGCCCCGCTTCGCGTAACTGGTCGCAAAAGGTGGCCGTCCGGCGGTCTTGCCAAACAATTGCTCGCGCCAAAGGCTCGCCGGTTTTCTTATCCCATAGCAAACAAGTCTCGCGTTGATTGGTGATACCGACACCGAGACAGGTACTGTTTTGCAGCTGTGGGTTACGCAACAACGCGCGACAACTTTCAACAACACTTGCAAATATTTCATCAGCATCGTGCTCGACCCAACCATCGTCTGGATAATATTGTCTAAACTCTTGCCCTTCGCAGGCGATCACCTCGCCCATCGGCGAAAAAGCAAAAGCCGATGACGACGTGGTGCTTTGGTCAATAACAAGAATAAATTCCGTCATGTCCTACTTTCGAAGTTAGACGCTAGCGTCAGCGGCAAAAGGATAACGCGCTGTTATTGCGCGCCATTATATGCCATAAACGCTGTCGAGTTTAGGAAAAGCCGCGCTATGAGTCATTATGAAAAAATAGCCTTTATTGCTTCCGATCATTCCGGCGCCGAAGACGTACGGGCCGAGCTGATCGCGCGCTATGGAGATGTGTCGCTCGACGAAGCAGACTGCATTGTCGCGCTCGGCGGCGACGGTTTGATGCTCGAGACACTGCACCAGACCATGGGGCGCGCCATTCCGATTTTTGGCATGCATCTCGGCTCAATCGGCTTTTTGATGAACCGCCTCGATCCAGAAAATCTACCTGAACGGTTGAACGCAGCGCAGTTGACCTTGCTCCACCCTTTACGGATGGTCGCAACCAATATTGACGGCGAAGAGTTTAATGCCGTTGCGATTAACGAAGTCTCGCTACTGCGGCAGTCAGCACAGGCCGCGAAACTCGAAATTTCGGTCGATGATCGCAAACGCATGGATGAGCTGATTTGTGATGGTGTTCTCCTATCCACCCCGGCGGGCAGCACGGCATATAACCTTTCCGCGCATGGCCCCATTGTTCCCATTACAGCGTCGCTTCTGGCATTGACGCCGATATCGGCATTTCGACCCCGTCGGTGGCGCGGCGCTTTATTGTCGAATCGCGCGAAAGTCTCGATTATCGTCCAAGAGCCGCAAAAGCGTCCCGTCAGCGTGGTCGCCGATCACACCGAATTCAGAAATATCACCCGCGTTGAAATCTTCGAAGACCGAAGCCTCGATCTGCTTTTGCTGTTTGATCAAGACCACAGCCTCGACGAGCGAATTTTAGCCGAGCAATTTACCCCTTAACCCGACCAATCGATTCTTTTGGGTCGCCGTATCCGGCATTGGCTTGAATGCGCAGATAAGTAGTCCCGTCAGGGTCTTGTTTCAAAAACGGCTCAACCGTAACAACATTGCCGCACGCCTCGATCGCCGCCGCGACTGATTCATACTGCGCCAATTTCTGAACATTCATGCGGGTCGGAAAAACCATGGTGCGGCGATCAGCGGCAACATCTTCCAGCGCTTGCGCAGGATTGATCCAAATCGAGTCAACATTTTCGCCGCCATCATGCACCGCCAGATGATCTTCCGGCGCGCGGGCCAAATAAAACTGCGTATCAAACCGTTTCGGCATCAGGTCTGGCGTTATCCAATGCGCATAATGCGCCAGACAATCGATCGCAAACACTAGCCCTTCGGTGGTTGCCAAATCGAGCATGGTCGCGTCTCCCGAATGCAAACGTTCACGCCATGGCTCGAGCGACCGCAGCCGCGCGCCTGAAATCAACTCGGCTTCGCCTTGCGCGCGCGCGAACAGCACACCGCTCTCCTCAAAGGCCTCACGGATGGCGCCGATCTGAAACGCTAAATTGCGGTCATCGAGTTCTTCAGCAGCGGCGCAATAAGGCCGCAAAGATGGATCAGCGTCGGAAGCATCGACCTTGCCACCTGGAAAAACGAGCGCACCAGCCGCAAAATCGATTTGATGATGCCGCACGACCATAAAAACCTCTGGTCCACTTGGGCGGTCGCGCATCATCACGATTGTTGCAGCATCGAGGATTGGTTTTTTATCAGACATGCTTCTACTCCTTTAACAACGCCGCGGGCATAAAATAGCCAGCCCAAAAGGCCGCGACCATGGCCCCTACCATATAGATAATTGCGATTTGTGCGAGCGCCGAAAATGGCAGGCCAAACTCTAAGGCCGCACCAAACAAAACGGGGGCGATCGAGGTTGACAGGATAATCACCGGGCCGGTCATCGAGCGAATAGCTCCAAGATGGGTCGTGCCATACATTTCGGGCCACAAGCCGCCACTAATTGGCGCCGCCATACCCAAATTAATGCCGCACAGTGCGAGGT
>JAYODZ010000126.1:0-4961 GCA_038106515.1 Rhodobiaceae bacterium | reverse complement strand
CTTGCTGGACACTGACGGCGAAGGCCAAATCGACGCTTTGGGGTTTGAGAGTTATCCGATGCCCGCTACCTTGGCGAAGCAGATCCGAGGGTTCTTGACGCGAGCGCAACAGGGTGCGGTTGATTGGAACAGCGACCCCGAAGTCGCGCACTTGCGGGCCGAGATCACGCAAGCCCACATTGACGCGATCGAAGTTTTTCGATCTGGTCGCGACGTTAGGCTCGATCTCATCGGCTTTCATGGTCAGACCGTGTGGCATGATCCGGCGCATCACCTGACGGTTCAGTTAAGCGATGGACTGCGCATGGCGCGGGCTTTCAATGTGCCGGTTGTCGATCAGTTTCGCATTGATGATGTACTTGCCGGCGGGCAGGGGGCGCCGCTGGCGCCGCTGTTTCATGCCGCGTTGTGCGCGCAAGCCCATGTTCCTTGTGCGGTAATTAATATTGGCGGCGTGGCAAATATGACGTTCTTGGGTGGTATGGGCGAGATACTTGCTTTTGATACAGGGCCTGGTAATGCGTTGCTCAATGACTGGATGATGAAACATACGGGCCAAGCCATGGATCGCGACGGGGCACTGGCACGCCAAGGAAGCGTTGCGCAAGCGCAAATCGAGCAGTGGTTGGCGCATCCTTATTTCAAGATGCCGGCGCCAAAATCGCTAGATCGCAACCACTTCGACCCGTGGGCCGATCTTGTGGATCTCTCTGTCGCGGACGGCGCGGCGCATCTGACGCAATTTACCGCGCAATCGATAGCAAGCGCCGTTGATCTCTTGCCGCATAATCCAGACCATTTCATTATTTGCGGCGGTGGGCGACACAATGCGTGGCTGATGCAGTTACTTGGGGAGTATCTCGCGGGGCAAGTTTTCGCCTGCGAAGATATGGGGTGGGACGGCGACGCACTCGAAGCGCAGGCCTTTGCTTGGTTGGCTGTGCGCAGTATGCGGGGCATGGTGCTGAGTTTACCCGAGACGACGGGTGTTCCCCAACCGCTATCGGGTGGACGAATTAATTTGCCCTAGTATTTTTATAGGCCGCCAATTTCTGGAATACGACGGTCGAGATAAGAATTGACCTCGCTCTTTAGGGCGTCCATGTCTTTTTCAAAGAAATGGTTGGCTTGTGCGAGGACTTTGTAGGTTATCTTAATACCTTTTTGCGCATTTAGCCGCTCGACGAGCTTGTCGACATCATCCTTCGGCACCACGCGGTCGGCGCCACCTTGAACGATCAGCCCCGAAGCTGGACAGGGCGCGAGAAAGGCGAAGTCATATAGATTAGCGGGCGGTGCAATTGAGATAAATCCGGAAATTTCAGGGCGGCGCATCAGGAGCTGCATGCCGATCCATGCGCCAAAAGAATAGCCAGCGATCCAGCATTGGCGGGCATCGGGGCAGAGAGTTTGCAACCAGTCGAGGGCTGATGCAGCATCGGATAGCTCGCCTATACCACTGTCGAATTGCCCTTGGCTACGGCCAACGCCGCGAAAGTTAAAGCGCAGCACGGAGAAATCACGGGCGACAAACTCATGATACAAATCGTAAGTGATAGCATTATTCATATTGCCCCCCAATTGCGGCAGGGGGTGCAAAATCATCGCAATCGGCGCACCTTTCTTCTTGTTCTGGGTAAAGCGTCCCTCGAGACGACCATCTGGGCCAGCAAAAATCACTTCCGGCATTATTATAAGTCCTCTCTTGGTTTCAGCGCCGCTGTCTGGCGAGAGCGTCGTCATTGTGTCGCAGTATTTTGCCGCCTTATTAATCTTGACTATTTTAGTCAGGATTACTATATCGACGGCATGGACAGAGGTCATAACCAATGCAGCTGTCCAAATGCAAGAAAATAATTTTTTTTGTCGGGAAAAGAGTGACTTATGAAGATTTCAACGCGCGGGCGATATGCGGTCATGGCGATGGTGGAGTTGGCACGGCAGGGCTCAAATGCCGACAACCCTCTGTCTTTAACCCAAATTAGCGCGGCGCAGGATATTTCGCTGAATTATCTCGAGCAAATTTTTGTTGATTTGCGGCGCTTTGGTCTGGTTGAGAGCGTTAGGGGCAAACAAGGCGGTTATCATCTGACTGCGGCGCCTGACAGCATTGCGTTGGGGCAAATTATCGATGCGGTGGATGAGCCCGTCGATGTGACACGGTGCCAATCGACGGCGGGATGCGGTCATAAAACCACACGCTGCATGACGCATGACTTGTGGTCGCGCCTGAGCGATCACATCCGTTCTTTTTTTGATGGTATTTCGCTGGCCGACGTCGTCAGCGGTAATTTTGCAAATGAGGCATTCCTAGCGACCCCTGCGCCAACCGAGGCGGCCGAGTGATGCAGCGGATTTACCTCGATCATAACGCCACCAGCCCGATGCGGCCTGAGGCCATCGCCGCTTTTACAGCAGGTCTAGGCCAATCGGTGAATGCATCTTCAGTGCATTATGAGGGTCGCGCCGCACGACAAAAAATTGAAGCTTCGCGTCAGGTGCTAGCGGAACTGCTACAGTGCAAGCCGCAAGAGCTTGTGTTTACCAGCGGCGGAAGTGAGGCGTGTAATCAAGCGATCAAAGCATGGGATGTGTCGACGCGCCCGTTTCAGCGAATTTTGCTGTCGGCAATAGAACATGATGCTGTGATTAAGGCGGCCGAAAATGCGGGCTTACCGATCGACACTATCGCCGTCGATGAGCACGGCCTCGTCAGTATCGAAGATCTGCGCCGCAAGCTTGACGAGCCTTCATCGGCATTGGTTTGCGTGATGGCCGCAAATAATGAGACGGGAGTTATTCAACCCATGGCTGAGATTGCGGCGTTGGTGCGGGCACATGGTAGTTTGCTGTTTTGCGACGCCAGCCAAGCGGTTGGCAAAATGCCAATTAGCTTTCGCGATATCGGGGCTGATATGATGGCGGTCTCGGCGCATAAATTTGGTGGTGCTTTGGGCGCTGGCGCTTTGCTGGTCAAACAAGGGCTGAGCCTCGGTGCCTTAATCGATGGCGGTGGCCAAGAGGGGCGCAAACGCAGCGGCACGGAAAATCTGCCAGCTATTGCCGCTATGGTTGCGGCTTTGCAAGCAGCTGTTCAGGGGCTGGAGGCTTTTGCCAGCTTGGCCGCCGAACGCGATCGTCTGGAGCAGTGTTTAGTGAGCCTCAACCCCGATCTTGTGGTGTTCGGCAAAGGCGCGCCGCGGCTACCCAATACGAGTTGTTTTGCAGTACCGTCGAGCCGCGCCGAAACCCTCGTTATGGGACTTGATTTAGCGGGTGTCAGTGTTAGCTCGGGAGCAGCCTGTTCGAGCGGCAAGGTCGGCACCAGCCACGTCATGCGCGCGATGGGTGTCGCCTCGAATGTTGCGTCGGGCGCTTTGCGGATCAGCTTCGGCTGGTCGTCGCAAGCTGCTCACGAGGTAGATGCCTTTATCAAAATTTGGCGTAATCAGATGTCGGGCGCTCGCCCCTCGGCAGCGGAGTAATTATGATGTCGGAAGTCAAAGCAGATATTGATCGGGAAACCGTAGCGCAGGTCGAGACGCTTGCAGGGCAAAATTATAAATATGGTTTTGTCAGTGCCATCGATGCTGATCGCGCGCCTCCTGGCCTCAATCCCGAGATTATTGCCTTTATTTCGGGTAAGAAAAACGAACCCGAATGGTTGCTTGAATGGCGCCTCGATGCCTATGAGCGCTGGATGACCATGTCTGAGCCGGAATGGGCGCATGTCGATTACCCGAAAATTGACTATCAGGCACTGAGTTATTATGCAGCGCCGAAAAGCATGGCCGATGGTCCGAAGAGCCTCGATGAAGTCGACCCAGAGCTGTTGCGGACCTATGAAAAACTCGGCATCCCCTTGCAGGAGCAAGAGGTCCTCGCTGGCGTTCGCAAGGTCGCCGTTGATGCCGTATTCGATAGTGTTTCCGTTGGAACGACATTTCGCGAGGAGTTGGCCAAGTCAGGCGTGATTTTCTGTTCTTTCTCAGAAGCTGTGAGGGAGCATCCAGATTTAGTTCGGAAATATCTTGGTACCGTTGTGCCGAAATCGGACAATTATTTCGCGGCTCTGAATTCGGCGGTATTTTCGGATGGCTCATTTGTCTACATCCCGCCAGGGGTGCGGTGCCCGATGGAATTGTCGACCTATTTTCGTATTAATGAAGCCAATACAGGACAATTTGAGCGCACCCTCGTGATTGCCGACCGAGGCTCTTATGTGAGCTATCTCGAAGGGTGTACGGCCCCGATGCGCGATGAAAACCAACTCCATGCCGCTGTTGTTGAGCTGGTTGCACTGGAGGACGCCGAGATAAAATACTCGACTGTTCAAAATTGGTATCCGGGCGATAGCGAGGGCAAGGGGGGGATTTATAATTTCGTGACCAAGCGTGGCGACTGCCGGGAGGCGCGGTCACATATTTCCTGGACGCAAGTTGAGACAGGCTCGGCAGTAACATGGAAATACCCGTCTTGTATTTTGCGCGGCGATGACAGCCAAGGTGAGTTCTACTCGATTGCGATTTCGAATAATCTGCAGCAAGTCGATAGTGGCACCAAGATGATCCATCTTGGCAAAAACACCTCCAGCCGGATTGTCTCGAAAGGGATTTCGGCCGGTCGGTCGTCGAATGTTTATCGTGGTCAGGTTTCGGTTCATCCAAAGGCGCAAAATGCCCGCAATTTCACGCAATGCGACAGTCTGCTGATTGGCGATAAATGCGCCGCACACACCGTGCCTTATGTGGAGTCGCGTAACCCGACAGCGATGTTGGAGCATGAAGCGACAACCTCAAAAATTAATGAGGATCAACTATTTTACTGCCGCCAGCGCGGACTCGATGCGGAAGAGGCGGTCGCGCTGATCGTCAATGGGTTCTGCCGGGATGTATTGCAAAATTTACCGATGGAATTTGCCGTCGAAGCACAAAAATTGGTCGGTATCTCTCTAGAAGGAA
>JAYODZ010000125.1:0-5049 GCA_038106515.1 Rhodobiaceae bacterium | reverse complement strand
GCTAGGGGTTCGCGAGGCTTCTGAAGCTGGCCAAGCCTTGGCCGCCCGCGGTCTGCAGTTTAACACCGCCTATACCTCAGATTTGCAACGCGCGCAGAAAACCTGCGGTTTGATCCTCGAGGCGATCGGTCAAAGCGATTTACCGGTGATCCGAAACCAAGCCCTGAACGAGCGCGATTATGGTGACCTGTCAGGTCTGAATAAAGACGAAGCGCGGCAAAAATGGGGGGACGAGCAAGTCCATATTTGGCGACGTTCTTTCGACACCCCGCCTCCAGGCGGTGAAAGCTTGAAAGATACTGCCGATCGCGTGCTGCCCTATTTCAACGCCACCATCATGCCGCAGTTACGAGCGGGGCAAAATATTTTGGTTGCGGCCCATGGCAATTCGCTGCGCGCGCTGGTGATGCAACTCGATACCCTCTCAGCCGAGCAAATTATCGAGGTCAATATTGGAACGGGCGAACCTTATATTTATGAAATCGACCCCGCGGGCCTGGTGATCAGCAAAGAAATTATTGCGTCGTAATATTTTCAGCGGAAAGCAAGCGCCGCTTAACCGCCAGACCCCACCGATAGCCGCCCAGCGCTCCCGATTTTTGCAGCACGCGATGACAGGGCACAAACCATGCAATCGGATTGGCGCCGACCGCGCCACCAATAGCGCGAGCGCCCGACCCCAGTTGTAAAGCAAGGGCGCCATAGCTCGTGATTTGTCCCTCCTTCAGGCGACACAAGGCGCGCCAGACCTGATGCTGATACGGCGTGCCATGCAAATGTAGCGGCGGCGGCGTAGCAAAATCCAGCACCAAGTCATCTTGCCGCGCGCATTTGCCTATAGGCCAAAGCCGACCAATGGGCTCGAGGGCGTCGGCCGCGCGCGCCGTGAAGCCAAGAAAAACCAGCGCCTGCTTGTGTTGCACAAAACAAATTTGCCCATGCGGCGTGGCCTGCAAATTATACTGAAGCGTCGCGCCACTAAGCGCCGCGACCGGCAGACAGGTGATCTCACCCGCGCCGGACATCGGCCAGCGCTTGGCTCAGCGCTCCATAGAGATCTTGCCGTTCGGCTGGCGAGAGAAAGCGGCCAACCGACAGTCTCTGACCATGCGATAAAAAAACCAGTTCATTCATATCGGGCAATCCAAAATCGCTATCGACCTTATCGCCAGCTGTAGTCAGCAAATTAATCCTTAACCAATGCGGATTATAGGACCAAGCCTGACGCTCGCCGCGCGGCGACACCTGCTCGACTAAAACACGCTCTTGGCTCAAGCGCACCACTTCAAACCGTCGCGCGACGAAGTAATTCCACCGAAACGCGGCATAAAGCAAACCCACTTCGAGACCAAAAAAACCCAAAACCGGCCAGGCCCCCAATAACGAAAAATACACGCCTGTGCCGAAACTCACCGCCATAACAAAGGCCATCAGCCCAAAAAACCCGTTCTGACTCAGCGCTGTGTGCGGCCGTAAAATAAATTCATAGACATGTGACTGCTCGGACATGGCATGACTTTAACCGATATCAAGTCAATCGCCAACTTGATAGCATATTTGCGCCAAACCAGCGGCGCGGCTAAACTCGCGCCATGAAAACAGATGATATTCGCCTTTTCTTTGAACGTCTAGCCGATCGCGACGAGACGCCCGAGACCGAGTTACAATTTACCAACCCCTTTACCTTAACGGTCGCCGTCGTACTCTCAGCGCAGGCAACCGATAAAGGCGTAAATCGGGCGACGGCCGAGTTGTTTCGGCTCGCGGACACGCCAGACAAAATGGTCGCGCTGGGCGAGGATCGCATCCGCGATTTGGTGAAAACCATCGGCCTGTATCGCACCAAAGCAAAAAATGTTTTTTTGCTGTCCCAAAAACTGATCGATGAATTTGATGGCGTTATCCCGCAAACGCGCGAGGCGCTGATGTCGCTACCCGGCGTTGGCCGTAAGACCGCTAATGTGGTGATGAATGTCGCCTTTGGCTTGCCGACCTTTGCCGTCGACACACATGTCTTTCGCTTGTCTAATCGGACCGGACTCGCGCCCGGGAAAACGGTTCTTGATGTCGAGAAGAAATTGGAAAAACATGTGCCGGACCCTTACCGCGTACATGCACATCACTGGCTTATTTTGCACGGGCGGTATATTTGTACAGCGCGCAAACCGCGATGCCCCGATTGTGCGGTCGCTGATATTTGTAAATTTAAGGGCAAAACCAAACTGCCTGCTTAAAAGCGTTAGAAGGAGTATGACATGAGCAAAAAATCCTATTCACTTGTCGGCATGGGCGCCGCCTTGGTCGACGTCTTTGCCAATGTCACCGACGCCGAGCTGGCCGAGATTGGCAGCGCCAAAGCCTCAATGGCCCTGATTTCACCGGAAGAGGCGCAGGCCCTCGAGGCCCGCGTCGAGATCCATACCCGCGCCTCGGGCGGATCGGCGGGCAATACTGTCGCCGGCGTCGCAGCTTTGGGTCTGTCGACAGGCTTTATTGGCAAAGTCGGCTCTGACGCCTTGGGCAGGTTTTTTTCAGATGATCTGGAAAGAGTGCAAACGGCGTTTGCCAGCGCACCGCATGCTGAACTGCCGACGGGGCGCTGCCTCGTGCTGATCACCCCCGATGCGGAGCGGACAATGCACACCTTGCTGGGTGCCAGTGTTGCCACGAGCGTTGCTGACCTCGATGCCGAGATGCTGGCGCAAACCGAAATTCTGTTTGGTGAGGCCTATATTTGGGACAGCCCATCGGCCCGCGACGCTTTTCTTCAGGCCGCCGAGATTGTTCGCAAAAATGGCGGGCGGGTTGCTTTATCGCTGTCCGACCCATTTTGCGTCGGGCGGCATCATAGCGCGCTCGAAGCCGCGCTCGAGAACCATATCGATATCATGCTCGCCAATATCTCCGAAGCAGAGGCCTTGTTTGGCTCCACTGACCGCTCAGCATTGACGACAGCGGCGCGGGCCTTCGGCGTCGAGGCCGCCATCACCATGGGTGCTAGCGGCGCGCTCCTGATCTCGCAAACAGAAGCCCTGCAGGTCGAGGCTGAGCGGGTTGACGATGTTGTCGACCTCACCGGCGCCGGCGATCAGTTTGCCGCGGGTTATTTATCAGGACGGGCCTTGGGGCTCGGGCTCGCGCAATGCGGCCGCCGTGGTGCCTTGGCGGCGTCAGAGGTCATCCGCCATGTTGGTCCGAGGCCACAAAATGATATCGCGGCCGTGTTTAAGGCCGCGGGTGTGGCGTCTTAAATTTTACGTAATAAAACCCGATCGATGCTGTGATCCGTCGATTTGTGCAAAACCAAGTCGGCGCGGCCGCGGGTTGGCAAAATATTTTCGTTTAGATTCTTCAAGTTAATCCGCGTCCAAATATCGGTCGCGGTGGTGATGGCGGCGTCTTCGGATAAATCAGCATAACGCTGGAAATAAGCGCCTGGTTGGCGGAAGGCGGTTTCGCGCAAACTTAAAAACCGCTCGACATACCATTGCTGAACGATCTCCGTTTCTGCGTCGATAAAAATCGAGAAATCAAAATAGTCAGAGACAAATGTCGCGTCGCTTTCCGTTGCCCCAACGCGGGCAGGCTGTAAAACATTCAGGCCCTCGATAATCAAAATATCGGGGCCGGAAACGGTAATTTTCTCATCGGGCAAAATATCATAGGCGATGTGCGAATAAACCGGCGCCGACACGCTCGATACGCCAGATTTGATATCATTCAAAAAGGCTCGCAACCGGTCGGTGTCAAAACTCTCGGGAAACCCTTTGCGGTCCATGATCTGATTTTGTTCAAGAATAGCATTCGGGTACAAAAACCCGTCGGTGGTAACCAAGTCCACCTTTGGATGATTGGGCCAGCGCGCCAGCAAATGCCGCAAGATCCGTGAAAAGGTACTTTTGCCGACCGCCACCGAGCCAGCGACACCGATAATGAAGGGAACTTTTTGCGCCGACCCCAGAAACGCATTGGTGGCGCCAAATAATGACTGCTTACCCTCGACGTAAAGGCTCAGCAGGCGCGATAGGGGTAGATAAATTGTTTCAACCTCGCGCAAGTCAACCGTTTCGCCCATACCCCGCAATTGATCCAGTTCGGTGGCGCTCAATGTCAGCTCCGCCCCTTTGCGCAAGGCTTCCCATTCGCGCGCCGAAAACTCGCGATACGGCGATAGGTTTGAATTTTGCATTATTTGCCCCGAGATGCCTTTTCGTCGAGGCCCGACAAGCCAAACCGCCGCTGTAATTCATCGGTGACCTGCTCTAGGCTGAGACCGCGTACCGCCAACACCACCAATAGGTGATACATCACGTCGGCGGCTTCATTAACAACAGCCTCATCGGATTCTGAAACCGCCGCGATCAGCGTCTCGACCGCTTCTTCCGTGAGTTTGCGACCCGCCAAGGCGGCGCCACCCGCTAATAATTTTGCGGTATAGCTGTCGTCGGCTGAGGCCGATTTTCGCTGTTCAATAACAGCAAACAAATCTGTGAGAACTGACTGCGCCATGTGCACCCCCGTCATACTCGTTTCGGTGGTGTAGCAGTTTTAACCTCGAAAGCAAAGTTTTCTGGAAGTCGAACGGCAATTCCAGCGGCCGCCATGGCCTGTTTGGCTTCTAATATGGTCAGGTCGCCAAAGTGAAACACGCTGGCGGCCAGAACTGCGCTGGCGCCGCCGGCGCTGATGCCGGCTGCAAAATGGGCTGGCGCCCCAACGCCACCCGAGGCGATCACCGGAACGGTCACCGCGTCGGCGATTTTGCGCGTCAAGGCGATATCAAAACCATCGCGCGTGCCGTCGCGATCCATCGAGGTCAGCAAGATCTCTCCAGCGCCGCGCGCCACCATATCTTGAGCGAAGCCGACCGCTTCGATACCCGTTGCCGTGCGGCCGCCATGGGTGAATATTTCCCAGCGATCCTCGTCAACTTGTTTAGCGTCAATCGCCACGACAATACATTGCGCGCCGAATTTTTGCGCTGCTTCGGCGACGACATCGGGATCATTAACCGCCGCGGTATTGAACGAAACCTTGTCGGCGCCCGCC
>JAYODZ010000124.1:0-5115 GCA_038106515.1 Rhodobiaceae bacterium | reverse complement strand
ACCCTAGTCATCATGCCTGTGATATCGGTCAATGGTCACCAAATTGGTGATGGTGGATTGGGTCGGGTCGCCCGGGCACTGGCTACGCATTACGACTCGGTATCATCGGAACTAGACGCTCGATAAAGGGAAGCAACGCTTAAAAAGTGCGTTTCATATAACGTTAAACTTTAGATTGTAATCTTCTGGGTTTGCTTTAAGCTTTTATCTAGTGGGCGTGGGGCCACATAAAAAGGATATTAGCCAAGTCCCACGGTTGGCATAAGAATTGGGGTGTAACCCATGTCTGGTGACGCAAAAAACCTAGAACAATCTTTTCTCGACCATGTCAGCAAAAACAACATGCCGCTGACGGTGTTTCTCGTTAACGGTGTTAAGTTGCAGGGCGCGGTAACATGGGTTGATGAAACCTCGTTGCTGTTAAGCCGCGATGGTCATTCACAGCTCGTGTATAAGCATGCGATATCGACCATTATGCCAAACAGCCCCGTCGAAATTTCCGAGGGTTAAGTCACTTACGGCCTGGTAGCGAGCTTGGCCGACTGCCAAAGAACCTCTTGTTGTTCTAAGGACAGCTTTTCGAGATCGCCTTGTTGCTCCATCCATCTGAATCGGCTGGTGAATTTTTCATTGGTTGAGCGCATGGCGGTCTCGGGATCGACCCCGATTTTTCGGGCTAAATTGGCAATGACGAATAACACGTCGCCCAGTTCATCGGTGAGTCGGTCTTGACCATCATCGTTTAACAGAACGTCTTTAAGTTCTGTAATTTCTTCATCGAGTTTCTCGAAAATTGGATCGAGATCCGGCCAGTCGAAGCCAACCCGCGCCGCTCGTTTTTGTAGCTTAACCGCGCGGGTTAGTGCGGGCAGGGAGAGCGGGATGTCATCGAGCAAGCTCGGAATTGCGTTTGATGTCTGCTTTTCAGCACGTTCTTGGCTCTTAATAGCTTCCCAGTTTTGTTTTACCGCTTCGGCGCTGGCGGTTTGGCTATCTCCAAAAACATGCGGGTGACGACGGATCATCTTATCATTCACTGCTTGAATAACATCAACTAAGGCAAATTGTTTCTCTTCCTGAGCCATTTGCGCATGAAAAATCACTTGAAATAAAAGATCGCCCAGCTCTTCTTTGAGGTCGGACATATTTTCGCGGCGAATAGCGTCTTCCACTTCATAAGCTTCTTCGATGGTATAGGGCGCTATCGAGGCAAAGTTTTGTTGTATATCCCAAGGGCACCCGTTTTCTGTATCGCGCAAGGTACGCATGATATTGACCAAGCGGGTTAATTCTGTCTCGTGATTGGCGGGCTGATCTGCCATCGGACTATCCTTTGCTAGAGACTCGACTTTAAGTTAAACTCAATTGTTCTATATATTTCATTAGCTTCTAAAATTGTCTATAGAGGCACGAGAGGTTGAGATGTTCGGGAAGCAATCACTTTATCTCGTTTTGGGTGGACGCTTGGCGCAGATT
The DNA here is from genome assembly GCA_038106515.1 of Rhodobiaceae bacterium. Taxonomy (GTDB): domain Bacteria; phylum Pseudomonadota; class Alphaproteobacteria; order RS24; family RS24; genus JAYODZ01. The sequence goes on along the minus strand of JAYODZ010000124.1, from coordinate 3,639 downwards.
GGCGGTTCCGAGTTTGAAAACCTATCGGATTTACAATTGGTCGGTATTTTCGACAGCTTTGCCGCCGCCGAAGCGTGTTGGCGCGGCAAATCGCAAGCTAGCGTCGATGATGCGGCAATGTGTTATCGGGTCGTGGCGCTGCACAATATTATTTCGCCAACCGATACGGTTGCCGATTTTCTTGCCACCCATGCGATCGGAACTGGGCTGCGCGTCACTGGTGATGTGACGGTCACTGACGTTTGTCGCCAAATGGTGCAGCAAAGAGTTGCCGCCGCCTTTATTGTTGAAAACGACAAGCCGGTCGGGATTTTTTCAGAGCGCGATCTGGTTCGCTTGGTCGTCGAAGCGCCTCATGGCTGGCGCGAACAGCCAGTCCGCGATTATATGACCCCGAAGCCGATCAGTGTGAGCGAAGATGATTTGCTCATTAACGCGCTAACAGAAATGCAAAAGGGGCATTTCCGTCATATGCCGATCGTTGATAAAAAGGGGATGTTAAAGCATGTTATCTCTATTCGCGATTTTGCCTTTAAAGACCGTCAGTAAAGCATTTGCCCTGTAAGGAGCGTTACTATGAAACTCTATCCACCCTTTATGGTTTTAGTCGGCATTATCGTTCAATTGAGTGTTGCTCGTTTTTTCGAGGCACCTCTTAAGCTCGAACAGGTTTGGACATATCTGGGGATAGCTCTTGTGATCATCGGCTTTTTACCAATTCCAATAATCAGCCGCGCTTTTAAGGAACAAGAAACCGGGATAAAGCCTGACACAATCCCGACGGCCTTTTTAGAAACGGGGCTGTTTCGGTTCTCGCGCAATCCGATTTATGTCGGCATGTCGCTGTTTTTAACCGGATCTGCCTTGATTATTGGCAATCTCTACGGGCTGTTGGTTGTTGTTGTTTTCGTTTATGGCGTCCAAGAAATGTGGATCCGCAAGGAAGAAACTAATCTCGAGGCGCAATTTGGCGAGGCCTATCGCTCATACAAGCAACGGGTGCGTCGGTGGATATAGATTCTGAAGTTTATGCAGCGGCGCAACAGCTATACCAGCAATATGGCGAAGACGCCGAGGTCATCGCCACAATGCGAGCGGCCGAATTCGCTGCTCAGCAAGATGTCGAAGCCTTGCATTATTGGGATCAGATCATCGCGTTTCTAGCGCAATTCTCGAATTCAGAAGGCGCCGTTCCCGATAGCTATGTCAACTGATCATCAAGCTCAGACCGCATCATCCCCAGAGATGACCGTTTTATATAATGGTGCGTGTTCGATTTGCGGACCAGAGGTCGCCTATTATCAGCGCTGTGCTCAGGCCGACGGCACTGAAATCGGGTTTGAAAATGTCGCTGATCCTGAGCATGAACTGACCGCGCAAGAACAATATTACAGGCGGTTTCATGTTCGTCACGAAGGTATCGAATATAACGGAGTGATGGCCTTTATTTTATTGTGGCAACGCCTCAGCAAATTTAAGTGGTTGGCACGATTGATGTCTCTGCCGCTCATATTGCCCATAGCCAATATTGTTTATGACCAAATTCTTGCACCGCTTTTATATTGGCGTTTTAGGCGTCGTCAGAAATAAAACCGTCTTCCTCGGGCCAACCCAGCGCTCGGGCACGCTGGTAGCCTGCGTAATTCGGTTGATCAATAGCCAATTTCCCCATCGTCGTTTTGATCAAATGGTTGCGGACATGGTCATTTTTAAGGTCTAGCGCCCCACGCGCGAGGGCTTCACAAAATTGTCGGTTGAGGCTCTCAAGATCACCCGTTTGACCGAGTATGTTTTGAAGGCGCTGTTGTTGTGCTGTGGCGAAAGCATCGCCGAAGCGAGCCTCGCGGCCAATAATCGCCAAGACATTTGCCGCCACCCGCGCATGAAAACGGGCGCGTCCGGTTAACTCGGGCATGGCTTTGTCTTGCAGGAAGCTTTGCACAGCACCTACGAGTTCTAACAGTGACGGTTTATCTTGCATTCTCAAACCTCTTCGAGCATCAGCAGCAGGTCAATCTCGGTCTCCGAAGCACGTCGCCCAATGGCCGCGCGTTCCACCGACTTATCAATCCCGCTATCGTAAATGCCATACATGATCAGACACATAATGCCCCATTTTAAGCAACCCAGAATTTCCCAGAACTGAGCCGATTTTGGGCAGACCGTTCCACCGGCCGCGATATAGGCATCGTATAGCTGTTGCCGCTCACCGAAACCGCCGACGGCTTTGTCGATCTGCCCAAAACGCCAGCTCGGGACGCAAATCCAACCCAAATCTTCCATCGGATCACCAATATGCGCCAGCTCCCAGTCAATAACAGCACTCAAACCCGTCGTCTCAGAAACAATAATATTGCCGTTCCTAAAATCGCCATGGACTAAGGATTTTGGCCTGTTTTGCGGGACGTTCTGCGCCAGCCAGTGCAACGCCAATTCGAAAACCGGATGCGGATGATCGTGGGTTTTTAGTATTGAGGCATAACGTTTGATTTCAGTGGCAGCGTCGGATGTTGCTAGCCCAGCAATCTCCTCGAAAGGGGTGGTGTGGATGGCGGCAATGGCCGCGCCACATTGGGCCGCTAGATTGGGTCTTACAGAGGCAAATTTGTCATCCCGCAAAATCTTGCTGGCCAGTGTTTCACCAGCACAGAAATGCATCACATAGCCAGGATATAGCGCGTCACCCTCTGAAAATAAGTGTTTAACTTTAGGAATATAAGGGGTTTTAGTAACAACGCTTCTTAAGATCGAAACTTCGACATCAGGGGATATGGTTCGTTGGTCGAGAGCCGAACTATTGCCGTTGGGCGGACGACGCAGAATATATTTAGCACCACCCACGAGCTCAATTAGCCATGTCTCTTGGCTCGCACCTCCGGACAATTGCGACAAGCTCTCGATCGCTGCATCAAATACAGTTGCAAGCGCGTGCTCCATTTCCGCCTTCGATAAACTCATAGTTGCAGATACTTTCTTTATCTTTTAGTGATTAATCATAGCTTTAAATTATAGTATAGCTTAGTCGACTGGAGAACACATGACTGATCTGAATCCCGAAGAGCCATTAGCCGAGCCCGTGCCCGAGGTTAAGCGTACGTTTTTTAGCTATTTACGGACATATTTTTTAACGGGCCTGGTTATCAGTGCGCCGGTTCTGATTACTTTTTACATGGTGTTTTTGGTTGTCGGGGCGTTGGATAATCTGTTCCGCCCCTTCATTCCTGTCGCCTACCGACCTGAGACTTATTTACCTTTCAATATCCCAGGGACTGGCGTTGTGCTGGCGTTGCTACTGTTGACGCTCGTCGGTTGGCTCACGGCTAATTTGCTGGGTCGTAGTTTGGTTAATTTCTCGGATCGCTTGATCAGCAAAATGCCCGTTGTTGGCTCGGTATATGCCGCCTTAAGGCAAATCTTCAAAGCCGCTGTGAGGCAAGATGCCTCTTCTTTCTCGCAAGTTGCCTTGATCGAATATCCGCGAAAAGGTCTCTACTGCATCGCTTTCGTTACCAAAAATGCTGACAAGCGGGTCCGTGATGGCGCCCAGGGCTCGGATTTGGTTGCCGTCTTCTTACCAACAACCCCCAACCCGACCTCCGGCTTTCTGCTGTTTGTGCCGCGCGAGGATATGGTGATCCT
>JAYODZ010000123.1:0-5168 GCA_038106515.1 Rhodobiaceae bacterium | reverse complement strand
TCCCCGCGACCGTATCGCTCAAGCTATACCGCAGAACATCATTCGTGTCAGGATCTGAGAAATGTGCCGCCGTTGCGATCGATAAGGATGGCTCGCTCTCATCGACGCTAACGCTATCCGTCGCTACATTCGCGACGGGCGCCTCATTAATATCATTGACCGTGACGGTATAGGTGACTGTCGCTGTCTCACCGCCAGGATCGGTGGCCACGACGGTGATGGCGAGGGTCGATTTGGTTTCAAAATCGAGCGGTTGCGCAGCGTTTAAGGATATGATCCCTGTGTCTTTATCGATTTGGAAATAGTTTGTGTCACCACTGCCTGCGGTCGTATCGCGAAGGCTATACTGCAGAACATCAGCCGTGTCCGGATCTGAGAAACGTGCCGCCGTTGCGATCGATAACAATGCCGCATTCTCATCGACGCTAAAGCTATCCGTTGTCGGATTCGCCACCGGCGCCTCATTGATATTATTGAGTGTAACGGTGAGGTCGCGGGTGACCTGCTGGTTTACGCCATCGTCAACCGTGACCGTGATATTATAAGTGCCGTTGCCGTCAGCATCGCCGGGGTTTTCGAAATCTTGCGGGGCCGCGAAGCGGATCTCGCCCGTGGCGCTATTAATGTCAAACCGCCCCGCATCTGGACCAGCCAAGCCATAGGTCAATTGTTGTAAGTTGCGATCGCTGGCGCTGTAGGTGAAACTATCGGTTATCGAATTTTCATCAAGCGTAAAGGCCGTCACGGTGCTGTCCCATGTCGGCGGCTCCTCGGGCGGGACGACGGCAATGGTGACCGTCTGCTGATTGGTGTTCCCGGCGGCATCGGTCACCGTGATGGTCACGCGATAGCTATTGTCGCCGCCGTCCACGTAGTCTGGTGAAGTACGGAACGTCAGATCTCCGGTGTCGGAGATATCGAACAAGCTGGCATCATCTACAGAATAGGTGATGTCGCCGCCGGTCAAAGATGTGGCTCCGAAGTTGCCGAGATCGGTCGCACCCTCAAGGACCGTGCGAGGGAGATAGTCCGACGCGGTTGTCAGCTCGCGGAAACTCACATCATTGAACACCGGCGCCGTTGGGGAGCCGGCACCAGGGGTTGTGATAAAAATATTGGCATCGATCATCTGCTGGAGCGTCGTGATCGGCGTGCCGTCAGCATTTAAGAATTGGTCTTGCACGACATTGATGATCAGGGTGATGTTTGGGCCATCGGGATTACCATCACCAGCTTTGAAAATTCTCAAAGTAAGTTGCACTTGATTGGCATCATTGGAGCTGACCGCCCTTGAAAAACTAATGTAATCGCTCAAAGGCCGCGAGCCATCATAGCTGTCGAGATAAGCGCTAATATCGATGCGGTCTTGCTCGCTGGTCGTATGGGTTAAATCGGTGATCCTCTCGGATCCACTATCCCAACTAAAAATATGGAAAATATCATTGCCGCCGCCACCGGTCAGCGTGTCAGTGCCGGCGCCGCCATAAAGATGGTCATCGCCATCGCCGCCGATCAGCGTGTCATCACCGCCGAGGCCGTGCAGGATTTGATGCGTGCTATCACCACGACGGTCAATGATATTGACGTTTTGATCATCGACCAAAACGCCGCCGATGATGCCACCATCGGAAATCGTCCAGCTATAAGTGTCAATCAAGTCTTGCCGCGCGGTGGCATTGGTGAAGCCAGCCGGGGCACCCGTAAAGAACACATTCTCTAGCGGGTTGGTTTCGCCGCCTATCGTGTCGACATCGTCCCAGCCCTCGAGCAATTTATCGTAATTAGTGACGGTGAAACTTGTCGCATCTTTTAAGAACTCATTGGCGTTGGTGAGGGAGGAGATATCCCATTGCGAAATATCTTGGTTAAAGGCGCTAGCGCCATTGAACATACCGCCCATATTAGTGACACTGGAGACATCCCAACCGCCAATATTCTGGTTAAAGGCGCTGCTTTTATAGAACATACCGCCAATATCAGTGACGCCGGAGACATCCCATTGCGAAATATCTTGGTTGAAAACACGATTCGCAAACAAACCCGCGAGATTCGTGGCCCGCGATAGATCGGCATCGCCTATATTGTCGGGCGGCGTGTTACCGGGGCCATTGATCGGATCAAAATAGCTGCTCAAATCGGCACTTTGTTGGGTGATAAAGGCCTGCAATTCAGTGGCGAAAGCGGCGCTATCGCTGCGCGGGTCGGTGAAGGGTGTGGTGCTGTGCGCCTGCCGCAAGGTGGCAATGTAGCGCTCGGTCAGCAAGAAATTGGCGCCCGTCGCCGCTCCGTCAAAATCAGTGAAAATTGGCATCTCAGCGCTGGCGCTGCTGGCATAGTCATAAATACGCTCGAGGGCGGTCAGCGAGGGCGCGACGCTGAGCGTGAAATCCTCGTTGACGCTCAGACTGCCATCGGAAGCGGTGAGGCGGATGGCGTAATCAGCCCCCGCCTGGGCGACGGGGATGCCGCCATCGGCGATGCTAAAGGTGATGGTCGCGGCATCGAAAATCAACCATGACGGCAGAGCCGAACCATCGGCCAAGGTCGCGCTGTAGATCAAGCTGTCGCCTTCGGGGTCGGAGAATGTATTCCCTGCGACGACCGCAATCTGGCCCGTCGCTTCGGCGGCTATTTGCTGATCCAGCAGCGGCGTCACCACAACCGGCGCCTCATTGACATTGACGACGGTGATGGTCAGCGCCTTGTTCACGCTGTTACCAGTTTCGTCAGTCGCCCGCAAAGTCACGCGGTAGATATTATTGAGCCCCGTGGGCGAATTTTCAAAATCGGGCGCAACGGCAAACCGCAATAGTCCCGTATTGGGATCAACATCAAAATACGTCCCATTATCGCCGGCGTTTATTGTATAAGTCACCGGCCTACCCTCGGGGTCAGTCGCCGTCAGCGTGGCGACATCGAGGCTATTTTCATCAACCGTAAAGGCGCTATCGGGGAGGTTCCAAACCGGTGCCTCATCTACATCACTGACGGTGATGGTATAGCTCACCTCCGCCGTTAAGCCGTCGGGGTCGGTTGCGACCACAACAATATTGAGGCTGGCCGCGGTTTCAAAATCCAGTGGTTGCGCTTGGTTGAGCGAAATCACGCCACTATCGCGATCGATATTAAAATAAGCTGCATCGCCGTTACCCGCGTCGCGCAAGCTATAGACCAATGTGTCGCCATCGGGATCAGAGAAATGCGCCGCCGCATTTTCCGACAGGCTGGTGGCATCCTCGGCCAGCGCAAGCGTCGCGGTCGCAACATCGGCCACGGGGGCTTCGTTTACGTCGACAATCGTGACGGGGAAACGCAACACATCCTCCGTGCCCAGATAGGTGCCGTCGCTCACTTGATAGCCGATCGAAATTTGCGGCGCCGTGCCGGTCGCAATAATTTGTAAGCCCCGCAGCTGCGCCGCTGGGATGGTATCGCCAGCGCCATATTCTGCTCCATTGGCGGCGCGCAAAATAACGCCATCGGACAAGCTGGTGATCAAAATACTGACCAGCGGCGTGCCAATGGTTTGGCCGTCATCGGCATAAGGATCATAATACCCCCAGACCGTCGTCATCAGCGTTGTCGCTTGGTTTTGCGTCAAGGTAAGGCTACCGGGATTGGGGATCGAAAATGGCTGACCATAGGAAAGCCGATTATTGGTCTCGGTGAGTTCCGTATCGGCCGGTGGTAGCGCATCGCCATTTAACAGGGCTTCCGTCGTGGTGCGGATGGGGTTGGGCGTGGCGCTGGCCTCAAGCATGTTTTGCAACCGCACACTGGTGCTCGAGATCAGGTTTTTCTTGGCGGCATCGCCATCGCCCGTATCCGAGGTTGGGGTATAAAAATCAGGATTTTGAATATCGTCTTCCGAGATGGCCGCATCGCCAAATAAGCGCGTCAGTATTTCTTGCTTCACCACATCGGGGCTACGCGTATCACCTAGCTCCGTGGCGCGCGAAACAGCATCGCGTAGAATTGTGGTGATCGGCGAGATCACGATAACGGCAACATCATCTTCAATGGTGGCGGAATAAACCTCATCGGCATCAAAACCCTCGCCGGTATACAGGTCGATCGCATTACGGAGATCCGCCAAGATGACACCGCCGGCGTAATCATCGGTCAGCCTTACTTGCCCACTTGCATCGGTGCTGCCGACATAGGTGTCGATACCCTCATCAACCAAACCATTGCCATTTTGGTCGATATAAAGCCGAGCGCCGCTGACTGGCCCATCGAGAACAAAAACGTCAACGCTACCGCCCGAGGGGGTCGGCTCGTTGCCGCCGCCAGTACCGCTACCCGTCGGGGTGGCCACGGAATATTCATTGCCGCTGCCATTACTGCCGCCGCCACAAGCGCTCAACAAGCCGAGCATCACGGGCGATAAAAAGCCGAAACCGCGTCCGAGTTGCGTCAAGGCAGAGCTATGCCGCGCCCGTGCGATGGTCGAGCCTAAAAACGGCAAGACAAGATAGCGCGAAGAATGGAGAGATTCGGGAGCAAGTGGCGAAGCGGGTTTAAAATGCATGACAGCGTTTTCCTTTTTGGTTTCCCGTTCGAAAAATCTGGTTTTCGAAGGAATGGATTTTTGTGCAACGCAGTAAAATTCTGATAAGGCGGCTACCGCGAGATCTGGTGCCCTTGCCTCATTTGCTAAGCCGATATTTGCGATGTCGCTGTTTACGCTGTCGCTGTTTACGATGTCGATGCAAGCGATCCAACCGATACGGCAACAAAAGGCAAAACGCCCACGCAAAAATCGCAGAAATCAAAAACAAAAATACTGAAAGCAGACGGTACCCAACTCAGATGGGGTTGGCGGTGACGCAGCTACAGATCACTGACACATGCCGTCTCGTAACGCTTACGCTCGGCATTCTTAAAAAACCGTTAACCCCGCCACATATCAGACCGCGCAATTTTGGATATGCGGCAGTTTAGCAAGCAAATACGCACTGCGCCCCGTCACAAGGATGCGCCTAGGTGGTTTCCCCATCGATCGGACGTTAAGCAAATCGGCGTCGTCTCACAAGCCGTGGCAAAGATGCTATTTTCAATTTTTGTAATACAAGTTTTTTTATAATTTTTATGTGTCTGACGACACTTTACGTGGCGGAGAGAGGGGGATTCGAACCCCCGGTACGATTGCTCGCACAACGGTTTTC
>JAYODZ010000122.1:0-5204 GCA_038106515.1 Rhodobiaceae bacterium | reverse complement strand
GTCTTGATCCATTGGGTGCGTGACCGTAAGCGTGGCGACCGGCTTGACCTGGCGCAGGCCGTCAAGGCGCAAACGCTGGACACGGCGCGTACCTATGGTCTCGATGACCGCGGCACCATCACGCCGGGCATGAAGGCCGACTTGAATATTATTGATTTCGAAGCGATGGCACTTGAAGCGCCACAAATGGTGTTTGACCTGCCAGCGGGCGGTCGGCGGTTGATCCAACAGGTCAGTGGTTATCTTTACACCATTGTCAGCGGTGTCGTGACCTATGAAGACGGCACCCCAACAGGCTCAATGCCGGGGCGGTTGATCCGCGGTCGGCGTGCTGCACCCGCTGAACAATTGGCGGCGGAGTAGCCTATGCAAGCGGTTTCGGCTCAAGATCTCATTCTCCATCACTATGAGATGTCGCCTTTCTCGGAGAAAGTGCGCAAAGTGTTTGCGTTTAAATCTTTGACTTGGTTTGCCGTCGAGCAACCCAATATGGCGCCGAAGCCCAACCTGACGCCCTTGACCGGCGGCTATCGTCGCATACCGGTGTTGCAGATTGGAGCGGATATATTTTGCGATACAAAATTAATCGTCGCTGAAATTGAACGTCGCTTCCCAAGCCCGTCGCTTTATCCGAAAGGTCGTCACGGTGTGGTTGATATCCTCGCGGACTGGGCCGACCACCGGCTGTTTTCGATGTCGGCGGGGCCGACAGTCGTGGAGCTGATTGAAGCTTTGCCCGAAGGTTTTATGGAAGACCGCGCTGCGATGACCGACGGCTTCTCGGCCGAGGCGATGGCAATGGCGTTACCCGTTTTGCGACAGCAATTATTGCATAGCTGCCAGCGGCTGGAACGTCAGCTGACGCAAACCCCCTATCTGCTAGGCGAGAGTTTTTCCTTGGCTGATGCGGCAAGTTTTCACGTTATTAATTTTGCCGCTTTAGCGCCGAGTTTTGCGACTGCGTTGCAACAATTCCCGGCTGTGATGGAGTGGCTCGATCGTATTCGCGCCATGGGCGTTGGCGATATCAAGCCGCTTGATCCCGTCGATGCTTTGAGCCTTGCGCGAGATACGGATCCAGCAGTGGCGCCGCCCGCCGATGCGGTCGAGGCCGTCGGTGATCTCGCCGTCGGGCAGACTGTGGCGGTGTGTGCTGATGATTATGGTAAGGAAATAACAAAGGGTAAAATTCTCTGGTTGCGCCAAGACGAGGTGGCTTTATTACGTGAAGATACCAATTTGGGATCTCTGGTCGTGCATTTTCCGCTGGCGGGGTATCGCATCGGTGCCGCTTAGGCGCGGTCTTGAAACCCGCTGCGTGTAGCGGTAAAGAAGTCTCTCACCGCGCGCCATCTGCGCATTTCGTCTGGTTATGGGGTGCCAATGTCAGCCACGCCGCCGCTGTTACATCTTGCCGATATTGCCCTGACCTATGGCAGTCAGCCGCTTCTTAATGGGGCCAATTTATCGGTCAAACCCGGCGCGCGCTTATGCTTGGTCGGGCGAAATGGCTCGGGCAAATCGACCCTTTTAAAAATTGCCGCAGGTTTGATTGAGCCCGATGACGGCGAGGTTTTTGTACAACCGGGCATTGTCGTGCGGTATTTGGCGCAAAGCCCACGCTTTTCTGAAAAAGCCAGCATAGGTGAAGTGGTGCTCGCCGATATTTTTGACAATGAAGATCGTCAAAAAGGCCACCAAATCATGGCCGACCTACATCTCGATCCTGAGAAATCGGTGGTTGGCTTGTCGGGCGGTGAAATGCGGCGGGTGGCGCTGGCACAAGCCATGGCCTGCCAGCCGGATATTTTGCTCCTTGATGAGCCGACCAACCATCTCGATTTGCCAGCCATTGAGTGGTTGGAAAACTGTTTGCGATCACATCCAGCGGCTTTGGTCTTGGTTAGCCACGATCGCCGCTTTCTTGCCAATATGGCCGATAAAACCATCTGGCTCGACCGCGGTGAAACGCATGATACCGCGGTGGCCTTTGATCGGTTTGAAGATTGGCGCGATGCTTTTTTGGAGCGTGAGGCGACGGCGCAACAAAAATTGGATCGTAAAATAGCACGCGAAGACGACTGGTTGCGCCACGGCGTTTCAGGTCGACGGCGGCGCAATGTCCGGCGGGTGAAGGAACTATTCGAGCTACGTCAGCAAAGACAAAATTACCAGGGCCCAACGGGCGCGGTGGCTTTGAACGGTCCCGACGCCGATAGCTCGAGTAAATTGGTTGCCAAGTTTGACCGCGTCAGTAAGGCCATCGCCGATCGCAATTTGGTCAAAGACCTTTCCTTTATTCTCGCGCGAGGTAATCGGCTCGGTATCGTCGGGCCGAACGGCGCTGGTAAAACAACGCTCATCAAATTATTGCTCGGCGATTTACCACCCGATAGCGGTAGCATTCGCTTGGGCAAGAAGCTCGACACGCTGGTGCTGGATCAGTCGCGCTCGGGCATTAAACCCGATTGGACAATCAAAGATGCACTGACCGACGGCGCTGGCGATCTGGTTTCAATTGGCGAGGAGACGATGCATGTCATCGGCTACATGCAAGCGTTTTTATTTCATCCCTCGCAAATGCGAACGCCAGCGACGATTTTGTCAGGCGGTGAGCAAGCGCGCTTGCTATTGGCGCGTGGTCTGCGGCGGCCATCAAATTTTTTAATCATGGATGAACCGACCAATGATCTAGACCTCGAAACGCTTGATCTTTTGCAAGAGATGATCGCCAGCTATGAGGGCACGGTTGTGCTCGTCAGCCATGATCGCGATTTTCTCGACCGTACGGTGACGCATGTGTTGGCGGCCGAGGGTGATGGCACTTGGGTGCTGTATGCTGGCGGCTATAGTGACATGACCCAGCAGCGGCGTGATCGGGTCGACGCTATAGCGCCCCAGAAAATGGCTAAGGCAACGGCATTGGACGACGCCCCGGCCCGTACCAAGCGGCCACCGCGCCTGAGCTATAAGCAAAGCTATCGCCTCGAGCGGTTGCCGGCTGAGATGGAAGATTTGCGAGCGAGAATAGTCGTTTGCGAAAGCCAAATGGCGGATCCCAATTTATACAATTCGGATCCGCAAGCCTTCGCCAAAGTGGCGGACACTTTGGCGACGCTCCGCGACAGCTTGTCGGCGGCCGAAGACGAATGGCTGATGCTGGAGCTGCTACGCGAAGAGCTAGGCTGATTGACCCGCCGTTTCGACGGCGCGTAAAATCCGCGTATCCCGATCTATTGGCTGGAAGCTATCACCGCTGACGCGGTTCCAATAAGACGCAAGCCTCGGATCTTCTACCGTCTTACCTTCAATCAACGCATTGATTTCAACCCGTGGATAGATTTGATCGGCGAGGCGAATTTCGCTACCCGATAAGCGGCGCACGATATGACGGCGATTGAGTTCATTGGGGTGCGAGAGGCCTGCTGCACCCAATAGCTTGGCGAGGGTCGCAACCGAATTCTCGTGGAAATTCGCCACCCGCTGTGCGCGATTGTCGACATCGATCACGCGGTACCGTTTCGGATCCATGGTGGCAATGCCTGTGGGGCAACGGTTTGACGCGCAGTCGCGAGCTTGAATGCAGCCAATCGAGAACATAAAGGGGCGCGCCATATTGCACCAGTCTGCGCCGAGGGCGCAGTGGCGAATAATGTCATAGGCGCTGACGATTTTGCCCGAGGCGCCAATTTTGATGCGTTCCCGTAAGCCGGCGCCGCGCAAAGCATTATCGACGAAGACGATGGCATCGCGTAACGGACAACCCAGATGGTCGGCAAATTCGGCTGGCGCCGCACCGGTACCGCCCTCGGCGCCGTCAACAGTGATAAAATCTAAGCGCTTGCCGCTATCCACCATGGCGCGAACAATAGAAACAAATTCCCAAGGGTGGCCAATGCATAATTTAATGCCGACGGGTTTACCGCCCGAGAGATCACGCAATTTCTCGGCAAAGAGCAAAAGCTCATTGGGCGTCGAGAATTCTGAGTGGTTGGAGGGAGAGATACAGTCCTGACCTATTTCAACGCCGCGCGTTCGCGCAATCTCGGCGTTGACTTTGCCGCCGCGTAAGACACCGCCATGGCCAGGCTTGGCGCCTTGGCTGAGTTTAATCTCGATCATCTTCACTTGCGGCAAGGCGGCCTTGCTGGCAAATTTATCAGGGTCAAAATTACCTTCAAGGTCACGGCAACCAAAATAGCCGGTTGATATTTGCCAAATTGTATCGCCGCCGCCAGCCTCATGATATGGCGAGAGCGAACCTTCGCCCGTATTATGGGCAAAGCCTCCTAGTCGTGCGCCGGTGTTCAAGGCTTGGATGGCGGGCGGCGACAAGGCGCCAAAGGATGTGCCCGAAATATTAAGAACCGACATGGCATAAGCATGATCACCTTCGCCGACAAGAACGCGAAAGTCGTGATTGGTAATTTTTTTGGGGCTCAAAGAATGGTTTAGCCAATTATGGGTTTCGGCATATACATCGGCAACCGATCCAAACGGAAGGTCGGCGCTAATATTTTTCGAGCGGCGGTAGACCATGGCGCGCTGTTCGCGCGAAAACGGAAGCTCATCGGTATCAGACTCCCAAAAATATTGTCGTAATTCGGGGCGGATCGCTTCCATCATAAAACGGGCGCGGCCTAATAAGGGATAATTGCCAAGCACGCCGCGCTCTTTTTGAAAGGCATCGTAAAGCCCCAAAGCCGATAAGGCGCCGAACAGTCCAGCAGGCAGATAGAACCATGGCGATAGAGGTGATAGCGCCAGTGATGCCCCAGTTAACACGATTACGGCGAGTACAAGGGTATAACGCCCCCAAATATAATCCATCACAAGTCCCCCCCAATAGAGAATTTAACAAAAATATTTTTAACTGCCCGCGCTTGCATTTTGTTACTTCTATCAAATTCCAAGCATTTTGCGGCTCTTATTTCGCTGTTTTCCGCAAGAATCTGCGCCTTAAATTATGGTCTCGGGACTTGCCAAAGCGGAAAGCCCTGATCATACTCAAAATTATATAGCAGAGAGCAAGAGGGCTGCGCTCTGGCAAGTGGGAACTGGGCCCCATGATAATCAGGTGATGGGCAAGCTTGGTGTTCATATTCGTCACAGTGTAGCTTCCTGTCTCGCGTGGGTTTTACGGGGTAGCACGCTGGATTAGGACGTCTCCTGTTGATTTTGTTGCGGAGGTACCAGTGTATGAC
>JAYODZ010000006.1:31087-33852 GCA_038106515.1 Rhodobiaceae bacterium | reverse complement strand
CCATAAACCCTTGTCCGTCATAATAATTGACGCCGGTGAAATCGATACCCAGGCCGGTATCGCGGTGCATTGTCCAAGTGGTGTTGCGAGAGAGAACATCAACCTCGCCTGACTGTAAAGCGGCGAAGCGCTCCTTATTGTTTAAAGGAACATATTTCACCTTTTTATCATCACCAAGCACGGCTGCTGCCACAGCGCGACACACATCGACGTCGATACCCGTCCAATCGCCTTTATCATTTGGATTAGAAAAGCCAGGCAGACCTTGGCTTACGCCGCACGTAAGATATCCGCGCGTCATAGTTTTCTCGAGAACATTCTCAGCCCTGGCGGTAAATGACATCATAAACACAACCGCAACTGTCACAATACTAACGGTATTTATTATTTTATTCCGTTGAGTGGTCATCAAATTCTCCTTAGATTAAGTGAAAATGCCGCTTAAGGCTATCAGTGTAGCAGCCAAATTGAAAGACCTTTGATGAAAAAGGAAACCAAGCTTACCCATTTGGGTCGTATGTCGGACGACCATTTTGGGGCCGTGAATACTCCTGTTTACCGCGCCTCGACAATTATCCATCCAACTTTAGACCATATCCGGCGACGACAAACCCTTCCTTACTATTATGGCCGACGCTCGACCCCGAGTATCGATAGTTTGACGAGCGCTATGCGCGAACTTGAAGCGGCGGACGCGAGTGTCTTGTGTCCCTCCGGCGTCTCGGCTCTGGCATTATGCTTTCTGACCGTCTTACAAGCGGGTGATCATGTGCTGGTGGTAGATACGGCCTATGACCCGACGCAACTTATGGCACAAGACTTTTTGCGTAAATTTGATATTGAGGTGGATTTTTTCGCGCCGCGCGAAACAATCGATGAGATCTCCAAACGCTTAAAACCAAATACCCGCTTGATCATGGCCGAAAGCCCAGGCTCATTGACCATGGAACTACAGGACATCCCGGCGTTGGTGGGGCTTTGCCAAGAGCATGATATTGCCCTCGCCATAGATAATACCTGGGCAACACCACTATTTCTGCAACCAATACCTATGGGGGTCGATTTTTCGATTCACTCGGCGACGAAATATATTGTTGGTCATGCCGACGCGCTCCTCGGCACTGTATCCTGCAATGCCAAATGGTCGGAAAAGCTCAAAGCGACGCATGGATTGCTTGGCCTCACAGCCGGTCCCGACGACATCACGCTGGCCTTGCGCGGCTTAAGGAGTCTGGCCGTACGCCTAGAGCATCATCAACGGGTCGGGCTAGAACTTGCACAATGGTTGGAGAGCCTTAATTTCATTCGTGCTGTTCTTCACCCCGCCCTGCCATCACACCCAGATCATGACATTTGGAAGCGAGATTTTTCGGGGACCACTGGGCTGTTCACGATCAGCATTGATCCGATCAACGATGACCGGCTAGCCGCCATGCTCGACAATATGCAGCTTTTCGCCATGGGCTATAGCTGGGGTGGCTTTGAGAGCCTAATCTTGCCCGTAAAACCGAAACGCAAAATTGCTCCGCGCGATGATGACGAATTATTATTACGCCTCAGCATTGGGTTGGAAAATAGTGATGATCTAAAACACGACTTGGCTGACGGGTTCCGTCGCGCTGGCTTTATAGTGCCGGTTTAATTTTCCGGTTTAAAAGCCGCCGCGCGGCGCTTGGCTTCGGCCAACTGATCAGGGGACATTTGATCCTCGAGCTCTTTCATTATTGTGCCAGCAAACGCGGCAAAGCCTTGCGCGTTCGCGAGAATATAATATTTATAAGCTTCCACGACATCACGACCAACGCCGTCGCCATTTAGTAACATGCTGGCGACATTGAACATCGCATCGGGAAAGCCTTTTCGCGCCGCACGCCCATATAGCTCAGCCGCGCGCTTTCGATCAACACCAACCCCATTACCATAATCATACATCGCTGCCAGATCTGTCATACCGCGCGGGTCACCACCTTCGGCAGAAATCGTCCACAAATCATGCGCCTTGGTAAAGTCGCGCGCCACAATTTTGGCATCAAAATACTCGACACCAGCGCGGAAAGCAGAGCCCGCATCTCCCATCTTGGCGCGCTCTTCCCAATGCGCCAGCGCCTCGAGATAATGGCCAGCACGATAGAGTTTTGCACCATGAGCCTCACCCTCGGGATCGCTCGGCGATGTTTGTGCAAAGGCAGCGCCTTGCATTACAAGAAGGGTGATAATCAGTCTAAAGAGCCAATTTCTTGTCGTCATGCCGTTTACGCCCATTTGATTCTGTTATATCTAGCATTGATAAGCTAGTCCAGAATGGTCGCCGATCAAGGCTTTTATATGACAGATCAACCGCCGATTTTAGGTATAATATGCAACCTTCGACGCCATGAAACGGGCATCGGCCACACGGTTAATACCGCCTATCTCAATGCGATTGAAACCTATACTTCTTGTCGTCCCGTGCTCATCCCCTGCTTGAATGAAACGCAAGGCGTTGAGTTTCTTGACCCCATATTGCGCCTCGTCGACGGCATTTTGTTAACGGGAAGCAGAACCAATATCCATCCGCAGCATTACGGAGCTGAGGAAGACGAGCGCCACGCCCCTTTAGATGTCATGCGTGACCGAACGAGCTTGCATTTGGCGGCTTGGGCGATCAAGACCGCGACGCCTTTATTCGGAATTTGCAGAGGTCTTCAGGAAATTAATGTCGCCTGTGGCGGAACACTCTGCCCAGAACTACATGCAAAACCCAATTTTCTTGACCACCGCATGCC
>JAYODZ010000006.1:29466-31077 GCA_038106515.1 Rhodobiaceae bacterium | reverse complement strand
GATTTCAATCATGGCGACCGTCATGATATCGCCATCCAGCCCGGCGGTCTGCTCGCCGCCATTTTTGGCCTCGCACCGAAACGCGTCAACAGCCTGCACCGCCAAGGTATCGACAAGCTTGGTCATGGCTTACGCATCGAAGCCGAAACCGAGGACGGCTGCATCGAGGCGATTTCGGTCATCGATCATCCCTTCGCGCTAGGTGTCCAATGGCACCCCGAACATCAAACCGGCGTTAACGAAGTCTCGGCACCTTTATTTGCGGCCTTCGAACAGGCCATGCGAGTGCGGAGAAAAGTGTGAGCTTTCCTCTGACCATTTATGCCGGCGACGGCGCATTAGCCGAGATCCGCCAAAATGGATTGACGCCCGACATGATCAGCAACGTATTCGGAGCCTCGGGATCGGCAAAATGGCTGGCCATTGCGGGGCTGGATATTGCGCTATTTGAGCATTGGTTGCCGCGGCGGCGCAAACTCGACCCCATCGACCTTTTTGGCACCTCAATCGGTGCCTTTAAACTCGCCGCCGCCGCTCGCAAAAACCCAAGCGTAGCTCTCGCCAATTTGGCGACCAATTACACGCAGCAACATTTCGATGCCAACTCGACGGCGGAGGACGTTCAAGCCAGTGCTTATGATACCTTGCAGACCATGTTAGGGCCTGACCCGATAGTCGGGGCGCGTGAAATTCTGCAAAACCCTAAGTTTCGCTTTGCCTGCGGAGCCGTCCGCATCGATGGCTGGCTTGCAGCCCCCAACCCAACGCGCAAGAAACTCGGCTTCGCAAAAGGCTTTTTTACCAGCGCCCTATCGTCGAACGGTCTACGTGGCCTGTGCCATCGCAGTATTTTTGCAGATCCGCGTATTACCTCAAATTTCCTTGCAACCGACGGTTTTCCTGTCGAACGCCAAAACCTTACGGCCGAAACGCTGGCTGACGCCTTGGTGGCCTCGGGAAGCCTACCGGTCATCATGCCAGGGGTAAGATTTGCTGATCAGCCCGACCGCATTTACCACGACGGTGGTTTGCTCGATTACCATCCCATTCCATCGGCATTTTGGCCGCAACAAGACGGACTTACCCTGTACCCGCATTTTTATGACCGTCTGACGCGGCGCTGGTTCGACAAGTTTTTTCCTTGGCACCGCGTAAAACGGCACGAGCTGGATAAGGTCGTACTGATATCGCCTTCGCCGTCCTTTGCCCGCAGCCTTCCGGGTGGACGCATTCCAGATCGACAGGATTTCCGGATCTTTCACAAACAGCCTGAGTTAAGGATGCAAAGATGGCAAGAGGTTATCGCGCAAAGCCATCGCCTTGGCGACGCCTTTTTAACTCTGATGCAATCGGGGGATATTGCAGTACATGTTAAACAGTTGCCACGTTAAGGATTAAAGCTTTTAATTATGGCCGATAAAATTCTCATTTCCGGCGCGGGCATTGGTGGGTTGGTGACAGCCCTACACTGTCAACAACGCGGCTTTGAGGTTGAGGTTTTTGAGCAAGCTTCGGGTCCCGAAAGCCTCGGTGCGGGCATCCAATTGTCGCCCAATGCCAGCCGCATCTTGCGCGCGCTTGACCTTGAAGCGGCCTTGCAACCTTTTATCA
>JAYODZ010000006.1:23502-29456 GCA_038106515.1 Rhodobiaceae bacterium | reverse complement strand
CAACTGCTCCAAATCGAGCTCGGAGAGGCCATATCCGAACGCTATGGCGCGCCCTATTGGCACATTCATCGCGCTGATCTCGCCGCCGGTTTAACCGCGGCAGCGCGCGCCAGAGCCATCCCGATTCATTATGGCGTAACATTAAATGACTTTCTTAATGATGAAGACCAAATATATGTTTTAGATCATAAAAATCAAAAACATTGCGGCCATGTTTTGGTCATCGCCGATGGCGTTCATTCCGTCTTGCGCAATAAAATTTCAGATCCAACACCGCCACGGTTTACCGGCCAGAGGGCCTGGCGCGGAGCTCTGCCCGGCTCCCTACTCGGCGCCACGTCATCAGATAGCGTTAAAAACTTTTTAGGACCCGACAAGCACTTTGTGACCTACTCTTTGCGCCAAGGCGAGCTGATCAATTTTGTGGCCGTGACGCAAGCCTCGAGCTGGACCGAAGATAGCTGGCACCAGCCTGGTGATGTTGAAGAATTACAACAGGCCTTTACCGGGTGGCACCCCGAAGTCGAAAATATTTTGCGCCACACCAAAACTTGCCAGCTTTGGGGCTTGTTTGATCGGCCAGTAGCGCGGCGTTGGCATCAGGGCCGCGCCGTTCTCGTCGGTGATGCGGCTCATGCCATGTTGCCGTTTTTGGCGCAAGGAGCGGCGATGGCGATCGAAGATGGCTATATTCTGGGCGCCTGCCTCGCGCATTACGGCGCCCAGCCCGAAGCATTCAAATATTACCAAGCGGCGCGCTATAATCGCGCAAAACGGGTGCAACAGCGCGCCACGCGCAATACAGCGCTTTATCATGCCAAAAGCCCCCTCGCGCGGTTAAACCAAGGGCTTACCCTGTCGCTCGTAGGAAGACTTCAGACTGCGGGTATCGATCCCCTCGCCTGGCTTTATGGTTATGATCCCGCGTTAGGACTGTCGCGCTGAACGGGCGGCTCAACCAGCGCGGCCAATGGCGTCACGCGCCCCGTCAGCTTCGGCAAAACCACAAAAAGCCCCACCCAAACGAGCGCCAAAAAGAAAATAGCGAGAACAAGCAAACGGTGGGGCACAATGCACCTATGAGTTGTATAGATTTACGCTTGTCGCGCACGCCGCTATAATCGCCTGCATGGTGAGATTAGTACAGATCTTAGTTATGATTGCTGTGTTGGTGGGGGGCTTATTCTATCTTTGGCCGCATCTCAAGCCGAGCCAACCGACGCGCGCCGAGCAGCTCGAGAACGAGGAGCGCCTGCGGCCAAGCAAGCGCCTCAAGGGTATTTTCGATGGCATGTCGGGCGGCTTCAATCAAAAGTAAAGCTTATAACCCCATTGCCGTTCTTATCGTCAGGCTCAGCAATAAAACAACACCAAGCCCCGTACACCACAAAATGGCAAACCACGCCCACTGGCGCGTTTTTTCCTCGAGCCCGTCGAGATATTTAGTAAGCCGCTTCATCACCACTTTTGCCACGGAAAATATAATAAGAGTAAGCGGTGTAACCGAGGATCACCGGCAACAATACGACAACACCGATCAGCGTGATCGACTGCGATGTCGAAGCGGCCGCCGCCTCCCACAACGTGAAGTTAAATGGAACGATCCACGGAAATAGGCTAATACCAAATCCAATATAGCCGAGTAAAAATAACGCGAGCGACAACAAAAACGGACGAATTTCTCGCTCTGGGTCATCCAAATCCCGCCACAGCGTCAGGAACGTAAGCGCCGTAATTAAGGGCACTGGCAAGAGGTAGAAAATATTAGGGCGGCTAAACCACAGTTCCATAATCCGCGGGTCGACGAAGGGCATAGCGATGCTCACCATCACCATAGCAATGGCGACGAAGCTCATAACATATTTTGCTGCGCGCCGTGCCCAGTCTTGGGTTTCACCATCGGTTTTATAAATCAGCCATGTCGCGCCCAGCAAAGCATAGCCAAAGACCAGCGCAAGGCCTGTCAGGATGGCAAAACCATTTGCCCAATCGAGCGGCCCGCCAGCAAAGTTGCGGCCAACGACCTCAACGCCTTGGATAAAATTTCCCAAGACGACGCCTTGCATTAAGGCAGCCAAAAGCGAACCACCATGAAACGCCGCATCCCAAAGCTTACGACCTTTTGCGCTCGCCTTGAAACGAAACTCAAAGGCGACACCACGGAAAATCAACCCCATTAGCATCAGAATAATCGGCAAATAAAAGGCTGGCATTAGGACAGCGTAAGCAAGGGGGAAAGCCACAAAAAGACCACCGCCGCCCAGCACGAGCCACGTCTCGTTGCCGTCCCAGAACGGCGCTATCGAATTCATCATGCGGTTGCGAGCCGTGTGCGACGGCGCGAAAGGAAACAAAATCCCACAGCCAAGGTCAAACCCATCGAGAATGACATAAAGAAACACGGCCGTTGCAATTAACAGCCCCCAAATCAAAGGCAAGTCAAGCCAAGAGGAAAAATCAATCATTCCGCTGTCCCCTTCAATGTGGCCGAGACTATGCTCGCCTGTTTGCTGTGGTCATAAAACTCCTCCGCCGCATCGGCGATTGGCGGACCTTTGCGAACCAGTTTCACGATGTAGTGAATGCCGGCGCCGAAGATGAAACTATAGACGACGATAAAGCCGAGGAGCGTTACAGCAACCTGCTCTGCAATCACTGGCGAAATGCTCTCCGATGTGCGCACAACACCATAAGCAGTCCAAGGTTGGCGACCGATCTCAGTGACAAACCAGCCAGCCAAAACAGCGATGAAGCCCGACGGGGTCATAGCCATAGACCAAAGCTGAAACGGACGGGCGTCGAACAGCCGTTTACGGGCGAAGAGAATGGCCGCGATGACGCCGGTCAGGATCATCGCCATACCCAGCCCAACCATCACCCGAAATGACCAAAAGACAATCGCCACGGGAGGGCGCTCATCGGCCGGCACGTCGCGCAGGCCAGGAATTTCACCATCGGCGCGATTGGTTAGCACCAAACTTGCTCCATTGGGAATGGTCAGACCATAATCGGTCGTCTCGCTTGCCTCGTTCGGCCAGCCAAATAAATACAGCGGCTTGTTGCCCCCCCGATCCCAATTGCCTTCCATCGCCGCCACTTTAACGGGCTGGTGCTCCATCGTATTCGCGCCATGCTCATGCCCGATCAGCAATTGTAAGGGCGCCACAAAAACTGCCATTAACATGGCCATGCCAAACATAATCTTGGCGTGCGGTATATGAATACGCCGCCACAGATAAAAGGCGCCAACGCCGCCGACGACAAACGCCGTTGTCAGGTAAGCTGCCGTCACCATGTGAAAAAACCGCACCGGAAAAGATGGGTTAAAAATAATCTCAATCCAATTGGTCGGGAACAAGCGGCCATCTGGGCCAATTTCAAAACCCTGCGGCGTCTGCATCCAACTATTGGCGGCCAAAATCCAAAAGGCCGATATCAGCGTGCCGATAGCGACAATGCAGGTCGAGCCAAAATGCATGCGCCGGCTCACCCGCCCCCAGCCAAACAACATAATGCCGAGGAAGGACGCCTCGAGAAAAAAAGCGGTTAACACCTCATAACCAAGTAGCGGCCCGATCACATTGCCCACTTTGTCTGAGAAAACCGACCAATTTGTGCCGAACTGATAGGACATGACAACGCCAGAGACGACCCCCATGCCAAAGCAGACAGCGAATATTTTGACCCACATGCGATAGACGTCTTGGTACACTTGATCGCCTGTTCGCAACCAACGCCATTCAACCACAGCCAACCAGCTGGCTAAGCCGATGGTGAAAGCCGGAAAAATAATATGAAACGAAATGGTGAATGCGAATTGAATGCGCGCCAGCATCTCCGGGTCTAGTGTATCAAACACGCGGTAGCCCCCTCAATTTTGCAACGCGGAAGTTCTCTTCCCCGTCTATTTCGGCCCCACATGGTGCGGAGCGCCCCTCTCGCCAAATCGACTATCGAAGCCAGCTTGACCTATCTCTGTAATACACCCGAACAATATTCAAGCTCAACGGCTTTATTGGCAAAAAATGGCGTGCCCGGCAGGATTCGAACCTGCGACCTATTGCTTAGAAGGCAATTGCTCTATCCAGCTGAGCTACGGGCACATGAGAAACACGGTTCGCTACAGCAGGCTTCAAACTAGCCGAGCTCGGCCGCGAACGCTAGTGCGTCCACTGGCCAACGCGATCATGGCGGAAATTATCCGCATATAGCTTAATGCTTTGTTGGCGTTTATTGGGTCGATCGACGCGCACCGCGATGCCATTGGCTCGAGCATAATCCTGCGCCGCTTCGAGGCTTGAAAACTTCAGCCGCACTTGTGTCTGGGTCTCATCGGCACTGTTCCAGCCCGTCAGGGGGTCCTTCACACGCGGGCGCGCTGGAATATATTCCAGTATCCATTTTTCGGTTTTTGCGGTTCCCGAGGACATGGCGGTTTTGGCAGGCTGATAGATACGAGCACTCATGAACTAACTCCCCTTTTGCGCCCCTATCTATCGCCAAAACCGTCCGAAATTTCAACCCAAATATGGCCTACCGAATAGCCAAGGGGTTGATAATGGCTTGCACTGTGCCCTCGAGCCGTGGCACGCCGAGGACGAACATAAATTCACTGACCCCATCGTCAACCAATGGCTGGGTCACCATATTCTCCAAAATATAAACACCATATTTGGCTAACAGAATTTGGTGAACGGGAAATGCCTCGCTGGCATTTTCAAACGGGATCGCCTCAAGCGCCCAGCTGTCTGCGCCAACCGCGACAACACCTTGTTTCGCAAGATATTCCGCACCCGAAACCCCCAAGCCAGGCTCGCCCGGCGTTAGGGTGGTGTCGGCCGCTGTTGCCGTCATATATCCCGAATGAAACAGCACGACGTCGCCCTTTTTCAGGCTAACGCCTTGGGCTTTTGCTGCTGCCTCAATATCGCTTTGCGTATAAGCCGTGCCCGCCGGTAGCGGCGTCTTACCAAAATGCTTGGTCATATCCAGAACAACGCCCCGCGTGACAATGCCAGGCAAATTATGCGTGCCCAATTTTTTTAAGCCGTCAGAAGCCACAACATCAGCTGCCTTGTGGTTGTTGTAGAACACGTGCTTGCGACCAATATGGCCAAGACCATCGATTTGCGACCCAATGCCGATCGACGTGATCACCGTATCATCATTACCATTGGCTTCATTGCTTCCCATAGTTGCGCCCGTTCCATCGGCGAGCTGATGCACAATAAGCTGGAAGCGCCGTGGGCCATAGGCAGGCGTATTCGGGCCAGTGACCATGCCGAGACGATAGACTTTGCCCTCTTTAACAAGCTTCGAGGCGGCAACGACCCCGGCCTCGCTTAGATAATTCACTGCCCCCAACTCATCGTCAGCTCCAAAAGGCGACGCGTGCCACGGATCCTTATGGCCATCTGCATGCGCCAACGAGAATGTTGTTAAACTCATAACAATAATTTGAATGATAGACCGCATATCATCTCCTCCCTCATGAAGCTGTCGACTATTTTAAATTCTGGCGATAGGCGCGATTTTGTCTATAGAAATTAATCCGGCTCCGAATTTTTTCATAAGCATAGCGGAACGCAGAAATCGGGGTCTTCAAGCGCCGCGCCCGCCGGCTAATTATCCGCCCGCCATTATTCGGGATATAACGAGCGCCAACCGGGCACTGCTCGGCAGCTCGGATTGCCTGGCCGATCAACATAGGTAGATTATATTCTTCGATCACCCGCCGGCGCGCTTCGGCGATTGACGGCAGAGCTTTTCGGTAAGCATCATTCGCCATCGCATCTTCGATCTGCCGGAATGCCCCTGCTGGATCGCGCATATCAATTTTAAGATAGCTATCGGCCGGAAAATAATCTTCGAGATTGCTACAGCCGTCATAAATCGGCATGCAGTAACCTAGATAAGCATCCGACAATTTTTCCGTCCAGTGATGCGGCCCGATG
>JAYODZ010000006.1:20363-23492 GCA_038106515.1 Rhodobiaceae bacterium | reverse complement strand
CGATGTGATTTTCTAAGGCGAGCGTATATTTGAAATCATCCAGCCCGGTCGCTTTTTTCTCAACGTAATTATATTGGCGCCCGAAATAAGTTGCCCGATCACCGAAATAGTCGCGGCTGGTCTCAAAAAAATTATAGCGCAGCGCATGCACCGTATGCGTATCCGCTTTCGCCGACATGAAAATCGATAGGTCTCCATGTTTTTCTGGCGGCGTCGGCAAGCGTTCCATGTCGGTAGCGTCGCCATAATACCAAATGCCAACAGGCGGTACATCGCGCCGCGCCGGATGCGCCAGATCCTGTGGCGCGTGGCTGGTCATGACCAGTCCATATTGATGCGTATAGTCATGCCCGTAAATCTTCACCGAGGCCGGTTCATAGGTAATCAAAATCGTGTTTTCAGCAGGACAACTCAAAACTTCTTGGCGGTTCGAAAAGCGCTCTGCAGCAAGCGGGGGTAAATCATCATAAACCACAAGCCAATCATAGTCCCTGGCCTCGGGGTCTTGCGTATAGACAATATCCTCAAATGGCGGAGCTGGAAGCTCAAGCTGAAACGGCGCCAGCGGGTTTTTTGAGATAAATTTTACCCGCGTGACCATCGAACCCTCTATTGAACTCTTAAAAAACCAAATTTACGAAAAGCATAAAAGACGCCCCACTATAGAAGTCGATTGGCGCCGATGAAAGCACCAAAATAGTCCCCCTTGCCAAGTCGCGACTTGGGCGCTGTAATGGCCTCCGAAAAGGAGTATCCACATGTCATCGACTGCACCATACCCGCGACTTTTTGCGCCCCTTGATCTTGGTTTCACGACGCTGAAAAACCGCGCCATTATGGGCTCGATGCATACCGGCCTCGAAGAGGCGCCAGATGGCTTTGAGAGAATGGCGCAATATTTTGCCGAGCGCGCCGCAGGCGGGGTCGGCATGATTATTACCGGCGGCATCTCTCCTAATATTGAAGGTGGTGTCGGTGGCGCCAAGCTGTCCAATGCCGACGAAGTCGCCCAGCACCGCCTCGTAACCGACGCCGTGCATGCAGCCGACCCCGATGTTAAAATATGTATGCAAATCCTGCATATGGGGCCGCTCGCCTTTAACGAGCAACTTGTTGCACCAAGTGGCATTAAATCGCGTATTGGCGCATTTGTACCGAATGAGCTCGACCTTGCCGGCATTCAAAAGCAGATCGACGATTTTGCCAATTGCGCCAAATGCGCCAAACAGGCCGGCTATGACGGCGTCGAAATTATCGGCTCGGCGGGCTATTTAATCTCGACCTTCCTGGTCGAAAAAACCAACCAGCGCGATGATGCCTATGGCGGATCTTACGAAAACCGCATGCGCTTTGCGCTCGAAGTTGTGGAAGCGGTAAAAGCGGTGGTGGGTGATGACTTCATTATCATCTTCCGGATTGCCGCCATGGATATGTTACAAGGCGGCATGTCGTGGGATGAGATTGTCACCCTCGCGAAAGAACTCGAGGCCCGCGGTGTCACAATCATCTCCACCCACTTTACCTGGCACGAAAGCGCCGTCCCGACCATCGCCACCATGGTGCCACGTGCCGCTTTCACCTCGGTGACAAACAGGCTGAAACGACAGCTCAACATTCCCGTCATTACCTCCAATCGGATTAACATGCCGGACGTCGCCGAAGACGTGTTGGCACGCGATGATGCTGATCTGGTCTCCATGGCGCGCCCGATGCTGGCCGATAGCCAGTTCATGTTGAAAGCTCGTGACGGTCGGGCTGACGAAATCAACACCTGCATCGCCTGCAACCAAGCCTGCCTTGACCATACTTTTGGCGGCAAGCATGTCTCGTGCCTCGTCAACCCGCGCGCCTGCCATGAGACCATTTTGCAATACGCCCCGACGCAAGCGCCGAGAAAAATTGCCGTTGTTGGCGCTGGCCCAGCAGGTATGAGCTACGCCACAATTGCGGCCGAGCGCGGGCACCATGTCACTTTATTCGAGGCCGATGATCGGATTGGTGGCCAGTTTAATCTCGCCAAAAGCATCCCCGGCAAAGAAGAGTTCAATGAGACGATCCGCTATTTCGGACGTATGATTGAGAAACTGCAGATTGATCTTCGCCTCAACACCCGAGCTACGGCTGAGGCTTTAGCGGCGGGCGGCTTCGACCACATTATTATTGCGGCTGGTATTATGCCCCGCACCCCCGCGATTGACGGCATCGATCACCCCAAAGTCCTCGGTTATATTGAAGCCATTAAAAACCCAGAAAAAGTTGGTAAGGCGGTGGCAATTATTGGCGCTGGCGGTATCGGCTTTGACGTTGCCGATTTGATCTCGCATGACGGCCCATCGGCCGCCCTCGATGTAGATCTCTTCGCCAAAGAATGGGGCATCGACTTTAAAAATCACCCACGCGGCGGCGTCACTGGCGTGGAACCCATCACCGCCCGGGCTGATCGCGATATCTATATTTTGCAACGCAAGAATACACCGGTCGGGCGCGGCCTCGGGCAGACCACAGGCTGGACCCATCGCATAACCTTAAACCGGCGCGGCGTGAAAATGATCAACGCCGTTGAATATGTTGCGATTGACGATGCTGGCTTGCACATTATGCGCGAGAATAAGCCAGACCTTATCCCGGCAGACACAATTATTATTTGCGCGGGGCAAGAACCTTTGCGTGAGCTGTATGATGCGTGCACCGCAAAAGGCTTATCCGCCGAGTTAATTGGCGGCGCCTTTGAAGCCGCTGAACTGGACGCAAAAGCGGCGATCAATCAAGCGGCCTATGCCGCTGCGGCCATTTAAGGGGCGCAAACACGGAGAGCCGGACTAAAATGCCGAATATCGAGAGAGCTATCGCAGACCTTGAAGGCCAGTTTGGCGACCAAGTCACCCGCAACGTAACGCTACGCGAACAGCATTGCAACTCTGCCTCGCACCATGCCGGCCAGCTTCCGGATGCGGTGTTTTTTCCCGAAAGCACGGCGCAAGTATCCACTGCGGTTAAAATTTTAGCGCAGAACAACTGCCCGATCGTACCTTTTGGGGTTGGCACCTCACTCGAGGGGCATGTCAACGCGCCCGAAGGCGGGGTCTGTTTCGACATGAGCCGAATGAACAAAATCCTCGCCATTCATGC